>NZ_CAUPYC010000004.1:0-132878 GCF_963515335.1 uncultured Paenibacillus sp.
TGATTGATTAGAGGCATCATGTATCTCGTTTCAACACCATTCTTCTCCAACCAAAGCGCATATTTATCTCTGTTTCCTTTTTTTAATACTATTGGATACATCATATAAGCATGTTCCGATCCTTTAGGAATTGTTGGAAGCTGCAATACGTCATTAAATTTCTTCATGTATTTCGTGTAGTATTCACCAATAATTTTTCTTCTTTCCATCATCTCACCTGATTCTTCAAGGGCTGCCACACCAAGTGCGCCCTCTAACTCTGTGATCCGGTAGGAGAAGCCCATTCTAACGAAAGAGAAACGACGCTGTACCAATGAATTCATCAATTCTTCATCGATTCCATCGTCATCATCTATATTTAAATAGATTGTATCTCTACCATGTTGCATAATCGATCTTAATAATTTTTCATCCTCTTCGTTTTTCATTGTAACAATACCGCCCACCCCTGTTATTAATAAGTGGGCTACATATGTAGAAAAGCAACCGTACTCACCAAAAGTACCAACTGATTTTCCTTTATACTTTACAAACATTGTTTCGCATGAATCTTCTATTATGTGTAGATTATACTTGTCAGCAATCATTACTATAGAATCCATATCACATGGTAAACCGAAAAGATGAACAGGAATTATTACTCTCGTTCTAGGAGTGATATGTTTTTCAATTTGGTTCGGATCAATATTGTAAGTATAAGGATCTACGTCTACAAATACTGGATTTAATTTCATCTGGAGGACAACGTTGGATGTTGCTATGAACGTTATCGCTGGAACTAATACTTCATCACCTTCCTTATATCCATGCTTCTCTATTAATGCAGCCAATGCGATTTGTAATGCACATGTTCCGCTTGCTGTAAATACAGAAGTAGCCCTTTGATGTAATTTTGCAAATTCAGTCTCGAATTTTTTTACATACTTTCCAGTTGACAGTCTATTTTCATCCAATGTGTTCATTACATATTCTTTTGCCGTATTTGAAATTTCCAAATGTCCAAGAGCTATTTGTCTTTTATTTTGCATATCTCTACCCACCTTGAATTTATGTCTCGATCTGTTCGATACAGAGGAGACGGATTAATGCCTTCGTCATAGAAATGCTTCCAAAGCTTCTCTGGTTTTCACTGCCGTTTTATTCCATGTAATTGAATTTGCTCGTTCGACTGACCTTTTAGCCAGATTTGTTCTCAACGTCGGGTCGCACAATACCTTTTCCAAGGCCTCGGCAATCGAGTCTATTTCATAAGGATCGCAGTAAACCGCAGCGTCACCGCCCACCTCAGGCATAGAGGATATGTTGGATGTAACCGTCGGCACCCCGCACGCCATTGCTTCCAAAACAGGCAGCCCGAATCCCTCATAGAGAGAAGGATATACGAACATTTCTGCATTTCGGTAAAGGACAGGGAGCTCCTCATCTTTCACATATCCAGTGATAACAATGTCATCGGCGTATTCACTGGCTCTGATTTCTTCGACAAGTTCATTCGATTTCCAAGCCAACCCTCCTACGAGGACCAGGCCAATGCGTTGTCTGATTCTCGAGCGAAGAAGCTCATAGGCTTGCAAAGTTCTTTTCAAATTTTTTCGCGGTTCGATCGTACAAACAGACAATATATACGGAACAGCGATGTTATAATTTCCTAATATGGTTACATCAGTCGGCATCTTGTGTCGGTTTTCCAAAAACAAAGGATCTGCCGCTAAAAAAGTGACCGTTATCCGCGACTCATCTACACCAAATAAATCAACAATATCATTCTTTGTACACTGAGATATCGCTAGAATATGGTTAGCGTGTTTAACCGAATGGCGAATGAATTTGTCATAAAACTCATAGATAAATGTGTGCTGGAAAATTTCAGGGAGCTTTAAGGGAATCAAGTCCAATACGGTGAGTACTCCAGCAAACGTTCTCCTTTCCGGTATCGGGTAGAACGGAGAAAATAAGACGCGATAATCATTCACACGACCTATTAGAGACAGAATCTGGTTGGCATAATCCAAGTCATGGTGAGGCAAATCAATTCGATATCGATTTGCCTGATCCAACAAAGGATCCGTGAAAGAGCCTATTAATTCATAGCTGTCACTGTTAAGACTAAGAACTTCTTTTGTAACGTTGTATGCATAGCGACCCAAGCCCGCACGATTCCCGTTATCAAGAATACGCAAATCAACACCAATCCGGCTCATTATAATCCCCTCGACATGTGTGTTATTGATTCATCAAAGGGAGTCGTTTGCTCCCAGTTCCACTCGGCTACCGCTCTTATAAGGGCTAGACTTTTCAAGTAAAATCGAGGTTTATTCATAAGCAGCAACTCATGATATCCATTAAAAGCAAGCAACGGACCGTCGGTTAGCTCAATCATAATTTCTATCGTATTAGCGTAATCTATCCCTGAGCGATTATTAAACAATAAAATATAGCTATCAAAAATTTGATTTTTTAATTCGCTCACAATATCTAACATAAACTTGATATCATAGTTACCGGGCTCCGCATACTCCATTACCTTGCAATTCGTTCTCCCGCATATTTCCTCTATCTCCACTCGATCTCTCGCATGTGAAATGACCGTAAAATAAATATAAGGATTAACTGCCTGCACCGATCTAATGAATTTAGTGAATATCCTAAGGCTACCGGATCTTATAACCAATAAGTTCCTGAAGTCTGAGAGTGCGGCAAAATCAATATCATCCAATTTAAAACTATCATTCACAGCCTCCAGAAATCCGCGAAATTCTGTTCCAGGCACCATTACTCGCGCCCCTCCTTCTCTTGATTTAGATTATGAATTTGTTTTCCATTGACGAAAACAGCCTCTTCGTATCTCAGCATCAACAGACCGTCCCGAAACGGTACGAGCCCCTTCTCTTTGGTACCCGTCTCCCTGATCAAATTCGCGTAGGATACTCCCGCTTCGATTGAAAGAGGCACGCCGCCTCCGAACCTGGGGTTGATTTCCGTGAAATAAAACTTGCCCGAACGGGTTTCCTTTATTCCTTGTATCGTGATCGGACCGTAAAAAGGTAGCAGCCGCAAAACGGCCTGCGCAGCCTCCATGATGGCGGCATCCCTGTTCGTGACCGATTTGCTTACTTCGCCGGCCCGAACCTCGAGACGCTCGCGCGGAACGATGCTTCTGGTCGTGCCGTGCCTGTCCACGAACGCGTCGATGGTGTATTCCGTACCATCAATATATTGTTGAATAATGGACGAGGGCACATCCCGCGATACCGCCAATGCGTCTTGCCCGTTATTCAGAATGTGAACATCTCTGCTCCCCATCCCGCTCCTGGGCTTCACAACCCACTTATGATGGCTATCGTGCGGTTTCAACGATTCCGGCACGAAGGTGTCGGGCGTGGTTATTCCGTTGTCACGAAAAAGCGAATACAGCAGATACTTGTCCAGGCAAATCTGCAGCGCTTTGTCGCCGGAAACGATGACCTCCGCACCGATATTCCTGAACGAATCAATATGCTGGCATAGAGGCCGCAATTCGGGTTCAAAAAGCGGAATGACAAACCCGATCTTCTCCTGTGCGGCAATGTCCAAAAGGGTAGGGATATATGCAGGGTCGTTGACTTTAGGAACCGGATATACACGGTGAACGAAGTGGCTGGCCGGTGCCATTGCCGGGTTCGAATCGGTTCCGATCACCCGGTAGCCCGCATCCGCAAAATGCCGAACCAACTGCACTCGCTTTCCAATACAGGTAATCAGAATAGTATCCATATACCGCATTCCTTAGATCAAATTTTCCATGAGTAGCCAATCACGCAATGTTTCTTTGGAGATGCATTGCTCTGAGGCGATACTATAGCGACCTGCCGTTTTACGTTCCTCATTCGGCTTCCATGTCGTATGGCCGAATGCGGGCGGAATGACGAACATTTCGGGAGTCTCCGCGGCAACCAGAGCCTCATCGTCCGTCATCAGCTCCTCGAACCTTTTTTCCCCGGGCCTCACGCCTATTTCATCGATGATTACAGGCTCTGTTATATTATTCTTTTTGGCTACCTCGTCAATCAGGACTTCGGCCAAATCCGACAGCCTGACAACGGGCATCTTCAGTACGAATACTTCCCCGCCCTGCGCAAGCTCATTGGACAAAAGCATAAGATCGATCGCTTGAGAGGCGGTCATCATGTATCTGACCATATTCAAATCGGTTACCGTTATGCGCCGATCCTCCATGATCTGTTTTTTAAACAGCGGAATGACGGAGCCTCGCGAACCCATTACATTACCGAATCGCACCGACGAGAAGATCATCGTTTTGGGCCCTTTTTGATACTCTGCGGCGGAAATCAGGCGCTCGGCCGTCAGCTTTGTTGCCCCGTAAGTATTGGTCGGTGAAATCGCCTTGTCCGTACTGGTGAATAGAACGTTCTTAACCCCGGTCTGGATGGCCGCCTGTATGACGTTTTGCGTGCCTATTACGTTTGTTTTTACAGCTTCGAACGGATTATATTCACAGAACGGCACATGTTTCATAGCCGCTAAATGGAAGACATAATCAATGTCTTCCATTGCTCTTATCAACCGTTGTTCATCCCGCACATCGCCGATCAAATAACGCATTCTTGAAGCGTGCTCCTCGAATTCAAGGCTCATGTCATATTGCTTGTACTCATCACGGCTGAAAATCCTTATGACCGCTGGTTTGTCCTGCAGCAACCTTCGCGTAAGCTGGTATCCGATTGTGCCGGTGCCGCCGGTAATCAATATTTTCTTATTTCGATACAATCTGCTCACCCTCAATGTGTCCCGCCCGCAAATGAATGCGTCGAATGGATTCCTCAAACAACGCTCTTACCGTAGGGATTTTCTCATCAATCGCACTGACAAGCTTTCCTACCACCTCTACGAACAGGCCGGCTTTTTTAATCAGATTATTCTCACTTGCCACTTCCGGAAGATCTCGGTCAAAGGACGATACTTCCTTTTTGAGTAGCATCATAAAGAATGTATTGAAGATTCGCGACTTTACGGCGAATTCCCAATCCGTCTCTATATCTATCATCGTATTGATACACTTATCCGGCTTCGTTCTGCTGAGCTCAGGAAGCTTCTCCATATTTCTCTTGATGCGTTTGATTTTTTCTTCAAACTCCGCAAGCAGCTTCGGCAAGCCGATTACCCGTTCCACCATCTCTGCCCGCCGTGCGGCGGGATAGGGAACGAGACTTCGTACCATTGCATCGGATACAAAACCCGGTACGATCGTGCAGCTTCTTAATCTGGAAATAACATCTTCAATTGGCTCCCATGTCGTATTCTTGATCTTCGCGCCATTCCGGCTTGTGTTAACGAAACGAATCTCCGGGAACATTGCGATGATCTCCTCAATATCCACCAAGGTCAACTTCATTGAATCGGTCGTGCGGTTAAAGGAGCCCGACACATTTTCCACCTGCTGGAGCGCGCGGTTCATGATGTACGCGTCATGAGTCGGTTCGACGTGTTGAGCACCAACGGCATAAACCCGCTCTTCCGGATAGGACAGATCCTGACCGGCAAAAATGATTTCCCCGCATCCCATAAACGCGGCCGCCTGAATGGCCGTGCCGGTGACGGAATGTGTCGATTTAAACATCGGATCCTCATCGGTTAATCCGGCTAAGTAGATCGTCGTAATATCCGTATTCAGAAAAACATGGAAAAGCTTGTTTGAGGTCTCCTCAATTACCCGATATTCCACCTGAGGCGCATATAACAAGGGGATATTCTTAATGTCGACGTGTTTGAAAGCATTATAATTCGCTTCCCCGCCGTCAAAAGACACGATCACGTGCGGTTCAATCCCGAAGTGCTGCAGCGATTGAATACTCGACCCAGCCGCAATAACGATCGCATGATGCTTCAACTCGCGAAGCCGCTCAATATCCGCCTCAAGGGAAGGCCCCGCTCCGACGATTACAGCCGGCAGCCCCGCCGCTGCGCCTTTCATACCGGCGATAGAAGGGGTAGTTACGTTGTAGGCCATATTGTACAGACTGTTTCTGGTCCATTCCAAACCGAATTTCTCATATACGTTCTCCGAAGCCGCATAATTATAAATCGCATTTTTGGCATCCTCAAAAAACATCTGTTTAAATTGTGCGCTGAATTTATCGTAAATCGGCAGGGGAATCGTAGCCGTGTCTCCTTTTCCGTATTTCAGCAATCGATAAAACAGCCCGTCGCGATGATCCTTATCTTGACCCACAACGAAATCTTTCATTTGCGGACGGTCAAAAATCGGCGCAAGGTTGATGACTTCCATGGCGGCCAGAAATATATTAGGGTCCGGTTCATACACGTACAGATTATGCTCCGGAAATTGCTCTTGAAATTTAATCAGATGATAGCCCAGTCCGAAGCCATAAAACATCACATTACTTTTGCCGGTCACGATGTCGGTTACCGACGCGGTCCAACGCTCAGCCTCGGACTCCGGGGCGTATCGGCTGTAAAGGTATACCGGAGCTCCCTCTTCCGGCGTAACATACAAGTTCTGCGAGCCGAATTTGGCGGAAATAATTTGGTACCGCTGCGGATTGAGCGTTAAGATACGTAGCTGCTCGTAGGCCCGCGGGAAGCGATTCTGAAGATATGCAAGATTCATTTTCAAACGATTGTGGCGTACATCCGATTCTTCGCCCAGCACAACCGCAAGCTCGGAGAAGTGCGGCGCCAATTCATAACGGATATAATCCCCGGCCTCCATGAATTCCTCGTCATCCACGAACCGGTTCATGACTTCAAACTTGCTCGCCATTCCAGGCAAAAACTCGGCGATAACCTGTTGCAGTACATGATTCGATCGTTCCGCCAACCATTGGCAATTAACCGTATTCAACGTCCGGTATAAATCATCCATACCTTGGACCAGCTCTCCGAATATCGCCCATGCTTCATCGTGCATCGGTTTGTACAACAGCTCCGCAACCGATTCGCAGGCTTCAATGAGCCTCGGTAAAAAAGCTTTCACATCTTCCAAAATCTCATCTATAGATAATGTCGAATTCGCGCTCATCGTCAAGCCTCCTTCACTTCTTACTCCTTATATCGGCTATATTTTGACCAAACATGAGAAAAACCGCAAGGTAAAATTCACCCAGCGGTTCATTATTTGCAAATAAATGTCGAGAAAACACTATTTTCGCTTGTCTATAAAATAGCTGCCCGCGGCATAGCTTTGCTCGTATACGTTTTTTTGCAGCTTCGACTGATTCAATTTCTCCAGAGATGCAGCCGCCTGTTCTTTAAGTAATTCCATCTGCTCCACCAGAACAGAATCATAGGCGCTTATTTCTCTCACCATTTGCTCCTGTGCGCCGGTTAAAGCAGACAAAGCGGTCAGCTCCTCCAATGCTTCGTCACGCAGAGCCAGCAAGCTGTTCCACTCTTCCGCATCACCGTCAACGCCGTGCTCAGCGATTCGGATAGTGGCCGAATGAAGCTGTTCCAACTTCGTTGCCATTAGACGCGTCCTTCGATCGAAGTTGCCGCGCCGGTGCCCGTTTTGAATGTTTGCTTCCAGGCCTCTCTCAGCTCCTGCAAATGTTCAAGCACCTCTTCCGCCGGCTTGACATCTTTCTTCACATTCGCCTGTATCAGCAGATGAAGCATATATTCGTAGATTCGGACAAGATCCTTCGAAATCGGAAAGTCATGGTTGAGAGAAGCGATCAGCTCATGCACGATAGCCTGCGCTTTCTTCAAATTTGTATTGGCAATCATATATTGACGTCGTTGTATCCCTTCCACTCCCGCCTTCGTAAACCGGATCGCTCCATCGTAAAGCATAATGACAAGCTGACCCGGGGTAGCGGTTTGAACGGAATTTTGCTGGTAGGCTTTATGCGGCGATTGTAACAAGAACGTTCACTCCTTTAACTCATGAAGCTGGACAAGCTGGATGCTTGTGAATTAAACTTGTTGATCGCAGCCTCCATAGCCGCAAATTGTTTGTAATAACGGTTTTCCATCTCGGTCAGCTTGGCAAGCATGTCGGATTCCTTCGTCTTATACTCACGAATCTGGCCGCTAATCAGCGAGCTCTCGAGAAATTTGCCCTTAGGGTCCGCGCTTACCGCCGATGTGCCGGCCCGCTCCGACAATTGGGTCAGCGTATCCATAGCAATTTTGGTCATTTTGTTGAAAATGCCGACATTAGCGTTGCCCGGCTGGGAGGCGTCTCCCGCCTTTGTAAAAATATCCGCAACCTGTTGGGGATTATCGGTGATCGCTTTGCGGAGCTTTTCCTCATCTACGACGAGCTTTCCTCTATCCTGCCAGGTGCCGGTTGTGATGCCTATTGTGGCGATATTCACATTGGCAGCGAAATCGGCCGTCGAAGCAATCCTCATGTCCGACGCGAATTTGCTCAAAATCGAATCGTTCCTCAGCAGGCCGCTGCGCGCTTTCTCTTCCCATAACTCAACCTGCTTGTCCGACATTTCTTCCTTTTGCACATCGGTGAGGGGCGTGAAGCTGCGAAAACGTTCTTCATTCAGTTCGCCGTTCACCTTGTCGATCAAGCTGTTATAGTCGCTTACGAATGATTTGATCGTCGATAAAATTTTATCGGTATCGGTAACCGTCGTCAGCGTCGTCGCACCGGCCGCACCGGATTCCTGTTTAACGGTAAAGTCGATACCGTTAACGGAAAACTTGTTGCTGCTCTGCGTGTAAGTGATTCCGTTGATAACAGCCGTAGCGTTGTCGCCGCCGGAGTTCGCCCTGACGAAGGTTGTCGTGCTCTCCGGAAAGCCTGCAATCGATGCCGTTCCGCCGCCTGTTTCGGTATTGGTAATGGAAAATTGGCCTCTAACCTTGTCATATAGAGCTGTCGCCTTCGTGTCTTTATCCGCATTGATTTTGTCGGCAAGATTCTGGAGCGTGTCGGTTCCCGCGTAGGTTACCGCTTTGCCATTGACCGTCAGCGTGCCGCTCGTAAATCCAAGGCTGCTCAACGTCATTCCGTCCGTACTGTTAGTCGTTGCGGGGTTATTGTCAGGGTCATACGTAAACACGGAAGTGGCAGCCGTGGCCACCTTCGTCACCTGTACGTTTAAACTGCCCGCCGCTGTGGAGCTTACGGAGTTCACGGTCAATGCATTCTGATTCCCGCTTATTTCGGCTTTCTTGGCGTTGATCTGGTTGGATAAGCTGTAAGAACTCAGTTTATTATTGCGGAAATCGACAATTTTGGTGCTGACCTCTCGGTAAGTCTCCTGCTGCCATTCCAGCGTCGTTCTTTTCTGGAACAGCTTGTCCGAAGATGCCTTGCGCGCCTTCATCATTTCCTTAACCAGGCTGTCTATATCCAGACCGGATGCCATACCCGTAATCCTCATACTCATAATGCCGCCTCCTTCTAGACCTTCTCGTCGAAGAGCATGCCGTTCATTTCCATGAAGCTCGATACCATGTCCAGTATTTTCTCGGAAGGGATTTCCCTGATCAGTTTGCCGGTTTCCTTATCCAGCACCTTGATCACGACTTCGTTCGTCTTCTCGTGAACGGACATTTCGAGCTCCGTCTGCTGGCCTTTAACCGCATCAAGCGCACGCTCGATGCTCCTTACCTTCTGCGCCTCCCCGATCGTTACTCTGACGCCTTTGCGGTCCGCTTCTTGCAGAGCCTCCATCGTCTTATAACTGCTGAGTGGTTCGTCATTAGCCTTCACCGGTCCGTTGCCGTTCACTTGATTATCCGTCCGAATTCCCGCCGAGTTCCGTGCTGATGAAATACTCATGGACATGTACTTCACCCCGATTACAATATGATTCTATTCTAAATATCGGCATTGCGGAGTGAACATGTTAGTGCGTGAGTAGGACTTTATAAAAAAAAGAAAGACCCTAGATAAACTAAGGTCTTTTGGCTTATTAAACCGATTAGCCGAGCAAGGACAGTACGCCTTGCGGCTGCGAGTTGGCTTGCGCCAGCATCGCTTGCGAAGCTTGAAGCAGGATGTTGTTTTTCGTGAGGTTGACCATCTCTTTCGCCATGTCGGTGTCGCGAATACGGGATTCGGAAGCCGTCAGGTTCTCGATCGTCGTGCCCAGGTTGTTCGAAGTGTACTCGAGACGGTTCTGCAGAGCACCCAGCTTGGCGCGTTCCGTCGACGTGTTCGTGATCGCCGTTTCGATCTGCGTCAGCGTGCTGTTGGCCGTAAGACCGGAAATGCCGGTTTTGGTGATCGCGCCGATGGAGATCGTTACGCCGGATACGTCGCCCGTTTGGATCGTGGCGCCGGACGTGACCAGCTTGCCGTTGAACTTCGTGTTCGTCAGGATGGAGTTGATCTGCGATCCCAAAGCGGAAAGCTCTTGGTTGATGTTCGATTTGTCGCCGGAAGCGTAAGTGCCGTTCAGCTTCTGAACGTTCAGCTCTTTCATCCGGGTCAACATCGAGGATACTTCGTTCATCGCGCCTTCTGCCGTTTGCACGAAGGAGATACCGTCCTGCACGTTGCGCTGCGATTGCTCGAGACCGCGAATTTGTCCGCGCATTTTCTCGGATACCGCCAAGCCTGCAGCGTCATCGGCCGCACGGTTGATGCGGAGACCGGAAGCCAGCTTCTCCATGGACTTGCCTGTTGCGGTGTTGTTCAGAGCCAGGTTGCGCTGGGTGTTCAAAGCCGTGATATTGTTGTTAATACGCATTGATATTTCCTCCCTGAAACGATATAAGTTCCCACATCCATGTGGTTACCGGTTTGAGGTCGGCCGCCCTCAACCGGTTATGCTATTAATATCGGTTCGATTCTTTATTTGCTTTATAGCTTACCGTCATTTTTTTTGATTTTTTTCATTTTATTTTGCAAATCCTGGAGACTCACGGACGGTCCCACGGACTCACGATTCGATTCTTTTATCGAAACATATAACTCCTTGCGCAAAATTTCAATGTCTTTGGGAGCGTTAATGCCGATTTTAATCGTATCCGCGTTCACCTCGAGAATCGTGATTTCTATATTGTCCTGCAATATGATGGACTCGCCTTTTTTTCGCGACAGAACCAGCACGAAACCACTCCCCCTTATCGTTTCTCCATTGCGGGAAATAACGGATGCCTCGTCGTATAAGACGACGTGGCCAGCACCACCTGTTTGCCGACTTTGGTATCGACGTTGAACACGATCGGCGCGACCAGATTGATCGTCGCCTTATCCAGATCTTCACGAATCGTAATGATCGAACGCAGCAATACCTGATCGGCCGATTCGATTTGCAGCTCGGCAAGCGCCGATTCAGGCAGTTCAATATCGTAATCCGACCGAAAGAGAAACGGATCGGCGATTACAAACACCAAATCACCGTCCGCGACCGACTGCAGAAAGGAGAAAGGCTCGTCCTCTTCGGGGGAGACAATGAAAAACAACATTTGTTCTTCGAAGCCCGGGATCCCTTTAGGAAATGTATAAATCTCGCTATCCGAAACTTCGAGCTCGCCGAAACGGCCTGTCTTGATTATCATTGTTCCACACACGCTCCTGTTCTATTGCCATCATAGTGGATAAGAAACAAAAAGGCTATAGAGAACCGGCGCGGTTTCCTATAGCAGCTTCGCTTTATTGTGGTTTACACTCGCACATCCAGATTGGCGACTTGAAACCGGATTCCTGGCTTCTGAATCATATATACATCGACGCCGCCTCGTTGATATTGAATATCCGGCTTATAGATCCGGGCTTCAATATCAACCCCGCCCGGCTCAATCTGCGCGTCGGGCTTGGGGATGTTGAAATGGATATCTACGTTGTCGTACGAGGGCCGGCCTAAATATTGAATATCCGGCGCCCCGTCGAGCATGCCTTGCATCGCCATTTCCGGTATCGGATTTTGCCCATCGCGGATATCGCCCAGCCGATTTCCCTTTTGGACGATCTTCTCAATACTCCGGAGCGCAACAGCGGGCATCTGCGAGTAAATATTCGACATGAATTCGACCGTCTTGCCTCCATTAAAGGCGCGCCACATGCGGCTTTGATCGATATGGAGAGTCGGCTGCGGAGTAGGCGCGCTGATTTGTGCGGACGTCGTTGCAATTCGCAGGTCGGCCTGACGGGTTTGGATGCGGTACTGCCCCGAACTCGATTCCACATCTATCCGACCGAAAGTTTGTTCAGCTCTAAGAATCGGCAGCTTCATAGACGCTTTTCCCTATCGCAGGAAGTCGACGAGCGAAGGGGTAATCACTTTCGCGCCTACGGACAACGAAGCCTGGTAGATATTTTCATTGATTTTCGAGTCGATCAGAAGCTTCTCGAACTCGGCGTCCTCCGTCTTGGACTGCAGGTCGGTCAGATTAATCTCCAGATCCTTCAGCCTGTTCTGCATAAGCTCCACCCGATTGACCCGCGCGCCGATCTCCGACCTGGCATTAAGGAGCTTGTCCAGCCTCGATTCGATATTATCAAGCTCGCCCGCCACATCCCGCTGCTCCCCCGCACCCAGGGCGGTGATGACCCGATCCAAAACCGCGAACGCATTGTCCGCATCGCCGGGGTCGCCGAAAGCCTGGTTTCCGGATAAGTTAACCGGCAAGGTCACGCCGACTCCCACCGTATAATTCACTTGAGCATCGTCGGTATCGACCGCTTTGGCATCAAAACCCGGTTTGGTCGCATCGTACGGCATTTCATCGAACTTTTGGCCGTTAAACACGAACTTGCCGTTCAGCTTGCTGTTTCCCACGTCCAACAGCTGGTTTTTCAATTGCTGCATTTCATCCCTGATATTGTCCAGCGCCACCTGAGGATTGGTACCGTTCGAGCCTTGCACGGCCAGCTCCTTCGCCCGCTTCAGCACGTCGGTTGCCTGGGAGAGCACGGTGTCGTTGAAATCGAGCCACGACAACGCGGAGTTGACATTTTTCTGATACTGCTCGTTGGAAGCCAGCTCCGATCGGTATCGGAGCGCATAGGTAATGCCGACCGGGTCGTCGGACGCCTTGTTGATTTTACGTCCCGTCGTCACTTGATTCTGAAGCTCGCTCATTTGATTCAAATTACGGGTCAGGTTGCGGGTGAGCTGCATATGCATCATGCCGGGCGTTACGCGCAGCGCCATTGTATATCCCCCTCTGTTTCAACGGCCGGCCTACGCCGTCCCGTTGATTAATTTATCCAACATCTCATCGAACGTCGACATTAATCTTGCAGCCGCGTTGTAAGCCTGCTGATATTTGATAAGATTGGACATTTCCTCATCGAGAGAAACCCCGCTGACGGACTGCCTGCCGGCGTCCACCTGATCGAGCTGCGACTTGGTGTTCTGCAATTGGCGGCTCGCTTCCTGTGCCTGAACGCCGAGCGCTCCGACCACCGAGTTGTAATAATCGGAAACGGTCGATTGCGAGACGCCTTTGCCGATCGCAGTCTCGTCAAATGTAAATTTAATGTCCTTCAACTCTGCCATTAAGAGCGCCAACGTATTGTTTCCTTTAACCACCGTTGTCGTGCCGCCGCTCGTCTCCGTGCGCAGAGAGGTTGCGATTTTGTTCGTGTCGCCGGCGATGGCCGGATTCAGCTGTATGCTTGCCGCCGTTATGCCTGCGGCGCCGGCCCCGAAGGTGAAGAAATCTTGACCGGTGGTTGCCGGGCTTTCCAGGGTGTAGCCGAGCCTATGCAGGCCGTTGATGCCGTTGACCTTGACCGCCCTGGGCTCCGACAGCGGCGCCGTTTCTCCGGGCAGCACGGAACCGGCCGGAACGATCACTTCCAGTTCGCCGTTCGCGAGCGTATTCGCAAGCGAATCCAGCTGCTGCTGATATTCCTTGACGTAGCGGTCCCGGGAGACGATCATGCCGTACACTTCGCCGCCGGTCAACGCGCCCGATGCGGCCGCTGCCGTCAGTATGTCCGCCGTGACGGGAGTCCCCGTCGGTCCCGCGACGAGCGCGGTTCCGCCCATCGTAATGTTGTAGCCCTGCTCATTCTCGACCACCTGAATGTTGACGATTTCGGACAGCTGGTCCGTCAACAGGTCGCGCTGATCCCGCAAATCGTTCGCCTGATCGCCCAATCCTTCGATACGCCGGATCTCGGTGTTCAACGAAGCAATCGTGTCGATCATCGTGTTCATCTGCGTCGCTTTCACCGAGATGTTCTCGGTCAAGTCCCCGCTCAAGTCCGTCAGCTGCCTGCTTGTCTGGTTGAACGTGTCCACAAGGGCCAGCGCGTTCTCGCGGACAATTTTGCGGCCGGTGACGTTATCGGGGTCTTTGCTGAGATCGGACCATGAATTCCAGAAATTCTCGATGACCTTGCGGATGCCCGTATCTCCCGGCTCGTTCACGATCGCTTCGAGCTTATCCAGCGTATCGGATTGAACGGACCAGCTGCCCAAATATTTATTCTGGTTGCGGAACTGATCGTCCAGAAACGTCGTCCGCACCCGCTCGATCGACGTGAACTCGACACCGGTTCCCAGCTGCCCGGGCGTGTTGGAACGCATCAAACCGTAAGCCTCGATCGGCCGAGCGGCCACCATATTGACGACTTGACGGGAATACCCCTTGGTGTTGGCGTTCGCTATGTTGTTCCCGACCGTATTGATGGCCGCCTGTTGCGTGAAAAGGCTTCGTTTCGCGGTCTCCAGCGTATGGAATGTTGATCTCACGGCAGAAGCACCTCCTTATGCCCTTGTATCGAAAATACCGGTACGGCCGCTGCCGCCCGGCTTGTTGTGCGGATGCTGATACGTGACATCTTCCGCCGGGTCTTCCACCACGAGATCGATGGAGTAATTGATAAAAGCCAGCGACTGCGCAATAAGCTGCTGGTTCAGTTCGTTGATCTGCTGAAGCTCCTTCAGCATGCCGGACAGCTCCTGCTGTTTTCCGATCAATGCCTGCTTGTCCTGCGGTTGATACACCGAGCGGATCAATTCCGTAAGATTATGCAGCCGGCTTTTGTATCCGATTTCGTGAAAATACCGGTAGGTGTGGGCGAGACGGGTTTTCTCCAGTTCGTCCGCGCGGACCAGAAGCTTTCTCTCTTGCTGCAGGATCGTATTCAAGCTGTCGACATCGTTGCGGACGAGGACAGGCGTCTTTTCTTTCGCCGAATGCAATAGTTGTTCATAGAGCTTCGTCTGTTCTTCCAGCGTATCGATAATGCCCGCAAGTGCCATGATTTCCACCTGTCCTCAATCGTTTTATTTCAAATACGGAAGCAGCTTGTCGGCAATTTTCCCGGCGTCCACGTAGTAGCTGCCCGTCGACACCGATTCCTTCAGCTGTTCGACTCTTCCCGCCCGCTCCGCCTCATTCAGCCGGCTGGTGGACAGAAGCTCCTGGGCTTCCGCCGAAATCTGGACTTCGTCTTTTTTCTTTGGGTTCGCGGTTCCGCCCGTCCGTTGTTCATGCTGCTTCTGATAGGAATTGACTGCGCCGATCCGGTTCGTATGGCTTATTTTCACTTGAGATCACCCCATTATTCCGGCATAAAAAAGAAGCCGATAAACCTTCTACAGGTATTATCGGTTTCCCCAAATGGATTATTTATAGCGGATTGCATGAAGGAAGCCCAATCATCCTCATGGACGGTCATGCATCCGGTCGCCGATCTGATACCCTCCGAACCGGTGCTCCTGCTTCGCCGGCGGCTTGCGGGATTCGTTCATTTGGCTCTTCATTTGGGCGGCAAGCCTGTTGCGGCATTCAACGCACAACGTATTGTCGCGGATCGGCGCGCCGCAGGATTCGCACGCGTAGGCCAGGTTCGGCAATTTGACGATCGATATGCGCCCTTCCCGGATAAATCGGGTGATCTGCCTGACGGACACGCCTGTGCCGTCGGAAAGCTCCTGCATCGAGCACTGTCTGTTGTCTTTCAAAAAGGCAGCGCATTTATCGTATTCTTTATCGATATCCTTCATGCAAGCCGGGCAAAGATCTTGGATGCCCTTCGCAAACAGTTTGCCGCAGCGCGGGCAATTCTCCAATTTCATCGAAAAATACCGCCCTTCCATCACTTGGAATATCTCTATGTTAGCGGATTTTGGCGAAAATTTCACTATATTTGTTGAATCGTCATGCAAAAAGTCGACGCCTAAGCTTTCACGACCGCGCCCATGTCAGGACATACACAACCGTGCCCGCTCCCAGGCGGCCGGTGAGTATGCGGGCGCAAGCCTGCGCCGTGCTGCCTGTCGTATAAATATCGTCGACCAGCAGCAGTTGCAGCGCGCGCCCGCCCCGTCCTTCCGCTCCGCCGTCCATGTTAATCATCAACCGAAGCTTTGCCATGCCTTCCTCGTCCGCATCAAATACGTGCCGCATATCCCGAATCCGCTGCGCTCTTGTTTTAAAGCTTTGCTTCGCGCCGTGCTTTGTGCGGACAAGCAGCGGCGCCAAGGGAAGGCCGTAGCGGCGGGCGAGTCCCGCTGCCAGCCTTTCCGCTTGATTGAAGCCTCTTTCCGCCGCCCGCTCCTCGCTGACCGGAACGTAGGTAACGCCGTCCCACGGATGCTTGCGGACGGACCGCGGCCGTTCGGATTTCGCGAGCACTTCGTCGGTCAACGCTTCATAAGCGGCGGACAGCATATCGACCAGCGCCGGCTCCAGCCTCTCGTGTCCGCGGTATTTATAAAGGGCCAGCATCCGCTTCATGAACGGATCGTACCTTACTGCGCTGCGGTTGCACGCAAACAGGGTGCTTGCGCGCCTGGCGCAGTCTCCGCAAGCCTCGGCCCTTCCGCATACCGCGCATTTGACGGCGGTGATCCAAGGAACGGACGCCGAGCAATCCCGGCATAACGTTTCAATGTCACGTATACGGCCTGAATGGAACCGCCTTCCGGCAGCATTGACGATAGATTTGCCGCAGAGCAAACAGCCGGCTTCCCGCTGGTTCAAAAGGTTCATGCTACCCGCAAGTATCCGCTTCACGCCCCGAATCCATTGCCGCATTCCCGAGCCTCCCATACTCGTCATGGCTTCCCTCACGACCTCCCGCTCCCCCGCTAAGTTGCGCCAGGACACTTACAGCCTCCTCCGCAACAGATAGCCGTTCCGGACGGCCAGCCGGTTCATCTTGCGAATGTGCCGAACGGCCGCGATTTGCGGACGATTCCGGGATCGGCCGCAAAAGACGACGCGGCCGGCCGGATCGTCCGCCGAGCGTCCCGCCCGGCCCGCCATCTGCACCAGCGAGGCTTCGTCGAACAGCGGCGCGTCCGCATCCAGGACGACGACATCGCTTCGGGGGATCGTGACGCCCCTCTCCAGAATGGTCGTCGTCACCAGCATCCGGATCTCGCCGCTCCGGAAAACGTCTACCTTATCCTTGCGTCCCGCGTCCGCGGATGAAGTGCTTTCAATCGACATGCCGGGAAAAAGCGTTCCAAGCAAGCCGGCCATAGGCTCGGCATATTTGATGAACGGGACAAACACGAAAATTTGCGCCCCTCTGCTTAGCGACCGCTGCAGCTCCCGGCGCAGTGCCGGCGGTATGCGCTTGCGGCGCAGCATGTCTTTGACGGCTGGCGCGCGAAGCAGCTGCGGCACCGGCAGCGGATGCCTGTGGTAGCGGACAGGCACACGGACATGGGCCAGCTTCCCTCTTCCGGCCCGCCGCTGCATGTCCTTGGGCGGTGTGGCCGACAGCAGCACGGTCGTTCCGCCCGGAGCGGCCGCCCGATCAGCGGCATAGTGCAGGATAGGGTCGCCGTGGAACGGGTAGGCGTCCAGCTCGTCGATCACGACAAGCCGGAACGCCTGCTGAAACCGCAGCAGCTGGTGAGTGGTCGCGATCGTAATGTCCCCTTTCTCCCAGCGCTGCCCGCTTCCGCCGTAGAGGGTAACGACCGAAAGCTCCGGAAAAGCTTTGCGGATTCGGGGATCCAGCTCCAGCACGACATCGCGGCGCGGGGTTGCGATCAGCGCCTTCCCGCCCCTCCCGCAAACGGATTCGAGGAGCGGGAACAGCATCTCGGTTTTGCCGGCTCCCGTAACGGCCCAAATCAGCATCTCCCGCTTGGACTTAAGTGGAGGCGGCTGGTTAGGCAGCTCCGATTCGACATACCGCAAAGCCGCTAAAGACGCCTCCCGCTGCGCGGGGCTAAGTCCCCAACGGGCGAGGCGAAGCTGCGGCGCAGGGAGCGGGAACGGGCGGGAGCCTGCGGCGCGGGCACCGGTTTCAGGCGCGCCAAGCGCCAGCAGCTCGCACTCGCGGCTGCGCCCCATCGTCAAGCAAGCCTCGCAATAGGCGCAGGCTTGCCGTCCGCATGCCGCGCATGGCGAGCGGCGCAAACGCTCTTCGCCGCTGCCGCAGCGCAGGCAGCGGCATTGCCGGTGCGGCCGGCGCAGCAGACGCGGCCGCAGCTCGGCGGCGACGCCGCTCGCCAGGCGAACCAGGCCAAGCAGCGAGGCAAGCTGGAGCGGGGCGGTCCAGCTTGCCTCGCCTGACCGGCCCTCGCCGGCAGCGGCAAACAAGGCCTGCGCTTCCGGCAGCAGCAGCGCACGGCCCTTCAGGGCGGCGGCGATCCGCTCGGCACAGGCCGCCGCCTCTGCCGCCGGCTCCGGCGCGCAACGCAACCCGCTCACGCCGAAGCCGGTCACCCACACCGGGCGGCGCGCCCCTTCGCCACCCCGTCTCTCCGCGCTGACCCGTGCGCCGCCCGGAGCCCCCTCCTCGCCGCCGATCCGTGCGCGGCCCGCACCTCCCTTTCCTGCGCCCGCATCGGCGCAATCCGCGGCGACCTCCCCTGCGCCGGCCAACGCGCGACCAACGCAGCGAGCGAGCGCGTCGGCGGCGTCGGCTATGCCCCGCGCGCGGCTGCCTCCCGCGGCCCCCCACAAACCGGCCGCCTCAAGTGCCAGCCCCAGGGGCAGCGGCTCAGGCCACATAAGGAGCCCTTCCGCTGTCGGCCCCGCAATCCCATCTCCCGTCCCGCATCCTTCCCCGCCCCACTGCCCCGCACCTGCATGTCCCATTGCGCGCCTGACTCCCTCCCGATAATCGGCATCCAGCCAAAACAGGCAATCGGTATCCCGATCGATCGACACGAACGTTTGCGCCCCGCCGGCCGTAAGCGCCGTATACAAACAAGCCTTCATGGCATTCCCCTCCCATCTCAACTCGTACACCGGCACAACGACAAAAAAGCACGCCAAGACGGCGGTCCATCGCCGTCCGGGTGTGCTTCACGCCGGAATTTCCACCTATCAGCCGCAGCCGGATTTTCATCACTCCGACCGCTCAAGCAGGTTAACCTTGCCTATATCGTAACAAAACCCCGCATAACGCACAACTTTTTTCGAGGCTTTACCGGCAGCAATACCGACATGTTTTCAATCGATACCATCCGCATGAACATATCGGTTACGGCAAGCCGCAGCCATTTGCTATAGTTTAAGCTTCCAGCTTCGGTCCGGGCTCCGCAAATCGAGCATCACCGCCGATCCGCCCCGCTCACCGGCCGCCTCCCCTATACCGCCCCACGGCTCCTCCTCTGCATCCGCCGCCCGCTGCGAGATCCGGATGCTCTCGTCCCGCTTGGCGAGGCAGGCTGCAATCGACATCGTTTCATCCCTTGAACCGCAATCAATGACGGTCACCGTTACCTCGGTCCCTGTGCGGCTGGCATAACGCCGGATGGAGCGGATCACCCACTCCAAATGATCCTGCCCATTCCCGGCCAGCAAAAAATAATGCCTCCGGTTACGCTTCCGTGAAGCCGACATGCGGCGAATCGCATAAACCGTCAAGGCGGCAAGGAAATAACAACAAACGACCAACAGCAGTATGGAAATCACCGAGGCCGCCTCCTTCCTTCGTTTCGATCAACGTTTTGTGTCACTATATGCCGCCGGACGCCCATGCGTTACGGGCATCGGCCGACAAGCCCGTATAATAAAGAAAGCCCCATAAGGGGCCTCAATCAATTTCTATTTATACATCTGGTTCCATTCACTTAACTGATTTTTCAGTGATTCCCTTACCGACTCAGGTTCCAGGATTGGGTTTGCTCTCCAATCTGCTGATAAGCTGCTGCTAACAAATTTGAAACGATTTTAACATGTAAACCAAGACACCGATAACGGTTGATACAAGTATTCAATAATGCATTTCGTACGCCCTTGGCAGTACCCATTAGTTCACTTGTAGGGTATAATTGTAAATATAAAGCTTGAACAGGAGGTTGAAGTAACATGCATTTTAAACTTAAAGACCAAAATGGCAATATCATTAGTCCTTTTATTAATGCTGACCAAAAACCGGTCATTAGACTGAATGATAAAGAATACGAAATTATTGAGCCCTCCGACAACGATAATGACAACAATTTCATGTCTGCCCTCATAGCCGATTTTGATGTTGACCCGGAGATTCGGCAGATGATGGAAGAGTCCGAACGAGCGATTGAGAAGGGTCGGGTTTTCTCGACAAAACAAGTGATTGAGATGATAAAAAACGGAGAAATCTAATGAATGTCGAATGGACGGTTCCTGCCCTTAAGCGCATTTCTCAAATTAAGAGCAAGTATTTTTCAAATGAGGAAACTGATGAATACAAGATCAATTTAGTTAAGCGGATTGAAGAAAAAATACTGCGCACGGGAACCATTTTCAAATCTCGCCATTATAAAGACACCTTTATCGTTTATATCGATCAATTCATTGTTTCATTCCGACCTTCTAAGGATGGTACAACATATACAATTACAGCGCTCAAACATGTGCGGCAAAATAAGAAAGCGTAAAATGTCTTGATCGGGTGTGGATACGATGCTATGGCATGAAGTTCGGAACAGTTACCCTAACCAATATCCAGAAGCCGATGAGATGTTGCTCGGATGTCCAACTACCCACAGTCACGTTTTAAGAAAAACCGTCAGGGAAACAACGCCCTGACGGTCCTTTTACGTTTTGCGCACATCTGAAATGTTGTACTCGTATCCGTGGACACCGTTGTAGTGCTCCGGGTACATGGAACCTCCACAGGCTTCGCACGTGAACTGCGGCGGCACAGCAGGGACTTGTACGGTACCATTTTCAAATCGTGGCATCCTTCACACACCATGAGTTTGAAACCGTCCCTCCCCGAAGAGGAGGTGACGGTTCCCGATCCGCATTCACCATTTTACCTAAACAACCGTTACAGCGTGACCCATCCGTTCTTGATCGAATGGATGACCGCTTGCGTCCGGTCGTCCACTTCCATTTTCTGCAGGATGCTGCTGACATGGTTTTTGACCGTTTTCTCGCTGATATACAGGTATTCCCCGATCGTCTTGTTGCTCTTGCCCTCCGCCATCAAACGAAGCACATCCGCCTCGCGCCGCGTAAGCGGATTGTTGTCGCCCGCGATGAATTTCACGCCGGCCTCCTTCGTGGCGGCGGCGCCGGACACGACGCCGATTTCATCCAGGTAGGTCATTCGGCGCAGCTGGTTGATGAGCTTGCCCGTCACCTTCGGGTGGATATAAGCGTGCCCGCTCACAACCGAGCGAATGGCGTTAACCAGCGACTCCGCCTCCATATCTTTCAGCAGGTAGCCCGAAGCGCCTTTGCGCAGCGTCTCGAAAACATAGCTTTCATCGTCGTGAATCGATAAAATAAGCACCTTCACTTCCGGGAAAATATCGCGCAGCCGCTCGGTCGCCGCAACGCCGTTCTCGATCGGCATGTTGATGTCCATCAGCACGACTTCCGGCTTCGTATGATTGCAGAATTCAAGCACCTGGATGCCGTCGCCGCACTCGCCGATAACCTCCAGGTCGTCTTCCATATTTAAAATTCGCTTCAAGCCTTCACGGAAAAGCTGATGGTCGTCGGCGATCAGCACCTTGATTTTACGATTGCCTGCAGGCTTTTGGTCCATCTCGTCATCTACTCCTTTCGCTGCTCAGCGTTGACGGGAATATGAATCGCGATCTTCGTTCCCTCTCCGATTGTCGATTCGATCTCCATCCTCCCTTCCAACAGCTCCACCCGCTCGCGCATTCCGATCAAGCCGAAATGGGAGCTGTCCTTCGCCTTGGCTTCGATCAAGTCGGCATGAAAACCGGCACCGTTGTCGTGAACAACGATTTTGACCCTATCCGGCTGGTACGTGATTTCCAATGAGACGAAAGTAGGATCGGCGTGCTTCATCGCATTCGTATAGGCTTCCTGCACCAACCGGTAGATCCCCGCTTCCATGGCGGAGGGCAGGCGGATTTCCCGTCCGACCGTCTCGAATAGGGTGCGGATTCTCGTTTTTTCTTCAAAGTCCTGCACATATTTGCGGAGCGTGGGCACAAGTCCCAGATCGTCCAAGGCCATCGGTCGCAGATTGAAAATAATTTTCCTGATTTCCTCGAGGCCTTTGCGGACTTGCCTTTTCAAATCTATTAATTCGTCCTGCACCAATCTGAATTCCTGCTTGGCCAGCATTCTTTCGGCAATTTCCGTCCTAAGCACTAAGTTGGCAAGCGATTGGGCGGGACCGTCGTGTATTTCCCGCGCAATCCGCTTCCTTTCTTCCTCTTGCGCCAAAATAATCTTGAGCCCGATCAACTGGCGGTTTTTGGCGGATTCGAGAATACGGGTCACCTGGTTCAAATCGCCCGATAAATAATCCAGCACGACATTGATCTGAGAGCTGATCGTTTCCGCCCTCTCGATCGAAAGCTCGACATTTTTGACCCTTTTCTGCAAATCGTCGCGGCGCGCCTTTAAATACGCTTCCTTCTCGCGGAATACCATCAGGTCGAGTTGAAGCTGTGTCGCCGTCTCGTACGCCGATTTGATGTCTGCTTCCTTGTAACGGATGAAATCCTTGCTCACTTCGGTAAGGCGGATCCGAGCGCGGCGGTAATCGAGCTCCAGCTGATCGACTTTGTCGATCGTCTCGGCCGTCTCCTTCATGACCGATTCCAGCTCCCGGCTGATCTTCAGCAATTCCTCGCGCGCGGATTCCGCGATTTCAAAGATTTGATATTTGCTTTCTTCCATCACGTTAATCGCGTTTTTGATGACGCGGTCGATGTCGTTTACTCGATAATCCACGGAATCAGCCACACCACCCGAATCAGCGTTCACTAACTAACCACTACTATATCATAAAACAAAACAAAGCCGCCTTACTCATCGAATGGTAATTGTTTTAGTTTTTCCGTCCCATGCGACATCCAGGCCCAATTGCTCAGAGACGAGCCGCAGCGGGACCAGTGTCCGGCCGCCGCGCACGATAGGCGCCGCCGTTACCGGCTTGCGTTCCCCGTTCAGCACGAGGTCGCCGCGGCCGAGCCACATGTCGAGCAGCTTGCCGCCGCGCAGCGCGGTCACGCGCTTGGCGGTCTGATCCCAGCCGACTTGGCCGCCCATCGCGTCGGCCACGAAACGGAACGGCAGATAGGTTACACCGTTCAACGCGAGCGGGGCCACGTCAAGCTTAACCGCTGCGCCGTCGACAACAGCCGACTTGCGGCCCAGCGTCAGCACGATTTCGGCATTGCTCGCCGGCGCGGCCGGGGCCGCGGTTTGCAGCGTCAGATTGTCGAACGCCAGCTCGCCGGACAGTGCCCGCTCGTCCTGTCCTTCCTTGAGGGTGGCGATGTACAAGCTTTTCAGCTTGATCGGATAGTTCATGGCATACGCCGTAAAATCGGCCTTGACCGTCTTCCATCCGGTCCAGTCGACCGACTTCGCCAAATCGACCATAAATTCCTTGCCCGCCGCATCGACCACGGTCGCGCGCAGCAGGTTGCGGCCGCCGTCGCCGTACACATCCAGCGTCATCCCGGTCGGATTGTCCGGCAAAGCGACGCCGGTGCCGTTGAATACGGCATAGGCCGCTTTCGTCCGGTTCTCGGCGCTCGTCGAGAAATCGTAACGCAGCTGCAGGGCATTGGAGCCGTCGCCGCCGGGCAGGCCGCCGACAATATCCACTGTGCCCGTCACCGCTGCCGGAACGGTGGAAGCCGTAATGCCGTAAGCCAGGGTCTCGAAGCGCTCGAACGCCTTGTCAATGCTGCCTGTCGCAAAAGGAAGCACCGCCGAGTATCCGTCGTATCGCGCAATCGCATAGCCGGCCGTCGCGCCGGCCGTCACCGCATCGACGCGAATGGAGCCGTTCTGCACGCTGCCCGTGAATCCGCGAAGCTCCCAATCGACGGAGCCGGCCGGAATCGTATAGGCCGAGCCGTCGTTAAGCGTCGCTTTCACGGGAACATCCACAACCGTGCCCGCCTTCAGCTCGGCAGGGCCCGCTTCGATGCTCATTTTCACGATTCTGCTCTCTCCGATAATCTCGATCGGCAGCTTGTCCGAGCCTGGACCGGACTTGACCGTCAGCGTCGCCCGCCCCGGCGCGGCCGCCGTCAGAACGCCGCCCGACAGCTTGCCGACCGCCGGCTTGTCCAGGCTCCATTGCGCCGCGATCCCTGCCGGATCGATCGGATTGAAATACGTATCGTATGCCTTCAAGGCGTATTCGGTCTGCTCGCCGATGAAAAGGACGCCTTTCCCGCTCGCTTTAATGCCTTTGAGCGTGCCTTGCGGAGCGTTCGTATAAACGCCGATCCCATTCACGACCGGACGTTGATAGGTGCCGGCGCTTCCGTCCTCAGTCGGGTGGGACAGCTTCGCGTCGAATTCGCCAAGCGGCCGGTCGACCATCGTCGTAGAGCCGCCGCCATCCAGATTGATGCCTTTCCAGACGCCCAGCGACGCCATCGTCCGCTGCAGCTCGGCAAGCGTCATGCCCGCGCTGACGCTGCTGTCCTCCACCGTGATCAGGTAAGCGGTCTTGTTGTCCTTCGAATAGCCGACCGCCGTACGCGCTCTGCCGGATGAGGGGCTCAGGCTGCCCGTATTGCGCGAGAATGAAGACGGCTTGCCCTCGTTGACCAGTATCGTATGGCCGCCGACCATCATCCGGAACGATGACGGAGCGAACGTTTGGCCCGAGGCGGCCGATTTCAATTGCAGGTCCGAGGTTATGGCCGTGCCGACCGTCAACTGTTCGCGAATGAACGCCGCCGCCGTTCCATGTCCGCGCAAAATATATCCGTTCGCCGGCGGCTGCACGTTCAGCGTCGCGTTGTCGGCAACTTGCGTCACCACGCCGTCCACGACAAGCGCTTCGGTGGGCGTGCTGGCGCTGCTCGCCGTGTTCGGCCGCTCGGCCGCCGTCCATGCATCGGTGTACATATGTAATGCATTCACATGGCTGTAGCCGCCGTCCGGTTCCGTGCGGTAAGCCGCTTCATTAAGCCCCGCCAGCTTGAATTCCGCCCCGCCGGCCGTCCTTACCGAGCCTTCCACCGTAAACCGGTCGATCATCGGCGTCCGGTCGGCCGTCACGGCGAACATGAACATGCCCCCCAGCTGTCTCGGGCTCTTTATCAGTTCTCCGCTCATGATTTCCGCGCCGAAAGGCACCGCCTCCGCGCTTGCCGTATCGAAGAAGTCGGCGTTAATGCCGGCTACCGCCCCCGTTTCCTTCACCATGGAGGACACCGGCGCCTTGCCCGGCAGCGTGCCTCCATTGCCGTTCATCGCATTCAATGAAATATAAGGATTCGTCAAATCGATCTCGATGGCATGCACGAGCGAGGTGACCGGCGTGCCGCCCCGCACCCCGGACCACAAGTAGTCCCTTCGTACCGCCCCGGATGTGATGATATTTTCGGATACCGCCGTCAGCTTCGACTCCTCCGCATTAGCGGCCGCTACAGCCGCCGCCGCGCCCGCGCCGCCGTCCCCGCTCGCCCAAGCCTTTCCCATGGCCGCAGGCTGCAGCAGCAGCGTGCCCCCAATGACCCATACCAGCACGTTTCTCAGCGGACGACGATCGTTCGCTCGTCCCGTTCGTCCGGTTTTCCGGTTGCCGTGAATCGTTCTGCGCATCGTTCTATGATCTCTCCCATCTGAAAGTCTACTAGTAATAGACTCCTAGACAGGTCGAAAAGTTACGGAAAATGAGAATATCTTAAGATTGCTGCTGTCGAAGAGTGTGCGGCGAGCGTTGGGAGGCACATGTAATAAGACCCCAACCACGTGTGGTCGGGGTCTTATTTAGGGAGGCAAAACGCGATGCGGCAAATCCACAATTCGCAGATCCGTGCTGCTCTGAATTTGGGGCGGTTCCGCACTGTCACCCCTGCACTGTAATTCGCAAATCCTTGGAGTCTATAATCAGATTGGCGGCGCGAATAAAATCAAATCCCAGAATCCCATCGATTTGCATTCCATAGTTCATATCACCAATCTCCACTTCAAATCCCTCCAGCGAAGCTTCCCCGATTCGTACAAAATCAAAGCGCTTCGAATAAACGATCTCCACACCGCCTACCCCTCTAATCCTATTCAGAAAATCTCCTGGTTCTACCCGAACGTCAATCTCATTTACAACATCTGCATTAAAAATCGTCCCTGCCGAACCTGTATCAAGCAGTACATGCTTCAGCAGAAGCTCTCTGTCTCGGTAACAGACGGTTAAAGTAACAAAGGGCAATCCGCATCTCAAATCTATATTCATCTAGGCCCGCGCACCCCGGCCCATTTCTCGCGTAGTTGCAGCGTTACTCGGGAAGTATGAAAAAAACCATACTCCCTGTTCGGTTTCTCCCGATGCAACTCGTAGTATCGCTTCATGGCGACTTTAGAATCGTCAAATCGGTCAATAACAGCTACTTCATCAATGAAGCAGTAACCATCTTCGGAACGTAAGGCCAAAGCTTCGCAAACGACCCATTCATCAGGAAATTGTTCCCGCACTTCTTCCCAACGCATATCGCCACCTCCGAACAGAATTTTGTTGCCTTAATTATATCATATTAAAATCCCATTCGGACTAAGTTTCGACCTGGTCACATCCCTGCCGAATTCGCATCAGGGAGCACGCGTCCCAAAGCTCCGCCGCCGTCCCATCAACCATCTATTCATCCATAAACTTGACGTAAACGAGCAGCCTCTTGATCATGACGACCGCCTCGGCCCGCGTCGCGTTGGACCCCGGACTGAAATTGCCGTTCGTTCCGCCGTTGATTATCTTCGCTTCGACCGCTTTCGCCACGTCCGTACGCGCCCATCCGGAGATTCTGGCGCTGTCCTTGAAACGGGCAAGGTAGCCGGCCTGGCTCTGCGACGGCAGAACGTCGGCTTCGGCCGCCTTGACCGCCCGAATCAGCATCGCCGCCATCTGTTCCCGCGTAACCGGGCTGTTCGGCTTGAACGTGCCGTCCGGCATGCCGGTAACGATGCCTGCCGCCGACGCTGCGCCGATATAGGCGCCCATCGCGGTTGACGAGCTCACATCCTTGAACTTGGCGGCGTCCTGCTTGCTGCCGCCAAGCCCGAGGCCCCGGGCGATATAAACGGCGAATTCGCCGCGCGTAATCGGCTTCGCCGGCTCGAACGCAGCGGCGGACCGCCCTTCTGCGATCAGCTTGTTCACCAGCAGAAGAATGTCGTTGCGGGCCCAATGCTTATCGACGTCGTTATATCCGATATTTCCTTTAACAATCGCATATGCGCTGTTTCCTTTACGCCGGAAGGCTACCGTGGTGATGCCGTTCGCCTTGGTCACCCGGGTCGGCACATACGACAGCATCCCGGTTTGCGGATCGAGCCATACGACCGCCGTTTGCCTCGGGTCGAGATCCGCGGCGGTGGAGATCGTCCGGGTCGCATACTTGTCGAAGGAATTAATAGCCGTCTTTGTGCTGCCGCTGATTAACGACACCTGAAAATCGACGGGCGCACCCTGCATCTGCAAGCCCTTCGATGCGATCGCGGATTGAAGCTGGGCCGTCGTTCCGTTCGAGCCGCTGTCGATTTCAACCGCCAGATTGCCTTGGCCTCCGCCGGCCAGAACCAACTGCCCCATTGCCGAATAATCGATGGCGTTCAGCGGAATTTCATACGTCACGTCTTTGTGCTTAACGGCAAAGGAAGCGTTCGTCGTCTGCCTGCCGACGTTATCCAGCGTCGTCACCGGCACGGATACGATCGCGGCGGACTCGGACGACGGTACGGTAAATACAACCCGTGGACTGCCGTCGGCGCCGCTCGTCCGAAATGCATTGTAAGCCGCGGTTATCTTGTCGCCGTACAACGAATATTGATTCACGGATAAACCGCCGGAAGAGGTGGCCCGCGAGGTCGAAGCCGTCGAGCCGGTCTTCAAATTGATCCCTCCGCCCGCCGCGGCCTCGAAGTCGCCTCCGAGGCCGTCCGTCCAGGCCGTTTGATTGGAGGCCGGATAATCCGTAAACGGCTGAACCGTTTCCCCTGCGGCCGTCAGCAGAGCCGTACCGGCGCTATTGAAATAGCTGACCGTCACCGTCGCGCCGATGCCGGCCGCCTGGAACAGCTGCAGCTTTACCCCGGAGCCGTCGATGCTCACCCCGGTGACCGATCGAACGGTCCCGTTTTCTTTTACGCTGAATTGGCCCGACAACGGGACGGCGGTTGTTCTGAGCGTCTGGTTGAACGAGAGGGTAAGCGCAGTGCCTTTGACGGTCGCCGACGTTATGCTCGCTCCGTTGGCGGTGGAGACGTTCGTCACCGGCGTGCCGCTGAAAGCCGGCGCCGGATTTCCGGACAGGTCGGCCAATGCCGGCGTCCCGCCCAAATAACTGACCGTCACCGTTTGCCCCGCCGTAACCGCGGAACCCAGCGTAAGCGTTACCTGCGTATTGGCGACGGTCACCGCCGTAACCGTTCTCGCCGCGCCCGCCGCGGCAACGGCAAACTGGGAAGAAGCCGGTGTCGCGGTCGTACGCAGCCCCTCGTTATAGCTCAACGTCAGCGTGCTGCCGAATACCGTGGCCGTTTGCAGAACAGGAGCGGTCGCATCCAACGTGTTGCGCACGTAATAACCGCTGAAGGCCGAGACCGCATTGTTGAACCTATCCTTGAGCGGATACGATCCCGGCGAGTAGCTGACCGATACCGTTTGTCCGGCCGTCACCGCCGTCCCGATCGTCAGGAACAGGCTGTCCCCGCTGCTCGTCGAGCCGGTCGCCTGATAAGAGCTGCCGCCGGCGTTGACGACAAACTGGTTATAGGCGTTTGCCGGCACCGGCTGCAGCTGCTCACTGAAGATCAAGGTGACGACATTGCCGGCCACGCTGCCGGAAGTAGGCGCCGGGAGCGCCGAGCCGGACGAGTTCGCAACGGTGTAAGCCGTCAGATTCGCCGCCTTGTTAAGCGATAAATCCCGAATCGGCGCCGTGCCTTGTGAATAATACAGCTTGACGGCCTGGCCGAAAACAATGCCGCTTTGCAAGGTCAGCGTCACGGTCTGCCCGCTGACGGCGACATTCGTGACCGCCCTGGCAGAATCGCTTGCCGTCACGTAAAAGCTGCCGGGTGCCGGCACCGATTCCGTATCGAGCGCTTCGCTGTAATTCAATACGATTTTGCCGCTTCCCGACATGGCCGCGCCCGACAATGCCGGAGCGGTGGTGTCGGAACCGAGCGTTTTGAATGCCCAGCCGTATTCGTTCAGAATGCCGCCGAAATCGTTGCCGGCCAGATCTTCCACCGCGCCTGCCGGAATTTCCATATAGTATGAGGCTGCGCTGACGAGCGGCGACGTCGGCGTTATAACCAGCCTCCTGCTGTCCGCACTATCCACAGCGGCCGTCGTCGCAATTGCCGCTGCCGGCAACCCCGCCCTGCGGATGACGATCGCGCCCGCGCCAAGCCTGACCGGCTCGCTGAACGTCACCGCAAAGGTACCGCCGCTGAGCGGCACGCTTTGCGTGTTGTTCGCCGGCGACAGGGACGCTATGGTAGGCACGGCGGTATCCTGGGTCGCCGTGAAGCGCCAGCTCGTTTTGTCCGTATCCGCAATGCCGGCGTAGCGGTTGCCAGCCGAATCGCGGAATGCCTGGTTTCCGATTTGCACATAATAAGTGGAATTATTGACGAAAGTTCCGGACGGCGTAATTTTAATTTTGGCCGTGCCTCCGCCGACAACCTGGGACGAAGTGACCGGAATCGTTTCGAATAACATGTCGTTCTGCGTGTTGCGGATCACGACATTGCCTGTACCCGGATAGACCGGTTCCGAAAATGTCATCTCCAGCGGAAACGATAACGCGTTAAGGATTCCATTGGCCGCCGGCACAAGTTCCGTAACCGTCGGATTCACGCTGTCGGATCCGGAAGATGTGGAGATGTTCCAGGTGGACGCATCCGTGATGCCCTGAAACCAGACGTTTCCGCTAGCCGCATCCTTGAATGCGCCCTGGTCGACAAGAATATAATAGCCGGTGTCGGCGGCTAAAGCCCCAGAATATGTGACGTTAACCGTCGCCCCTGTGACTGAGACCGCGCCGCTCGTAACCGGGATTGATTGCACGGTGCTGTTGTCCGAGATTTTCTTGATCCGGATTTGCTTGTCGGAACCTCCCGGCAGCACGTTCATGCCGAACGTCATCGTGAAGCTCCCGTTCAAGGGGACCCCGGAGCTGTTGTCGGCCGGAGCGAAGGAGGGCATCGCCATCGGAGGCGCATTCACGGTCAGCGTCCATCCCGACGAAACGCCGGGGAAGCCGGTGCCGCCGAAATCCTGCAAAGCGCCGTTAGACACGGTTACGATGTATGTACCGCTTGCGCGAAGCGGCGTGCCCGGGTTGACCAGAATCGAAGGCGTACCGCTTCCCGTTACCTGCGGGGAGACCACGCTGACGGCCTGAGTGTCGCTTGCATCGCTCGTATTGGTAAAAGTGACCGTTCCGTTTGCCGCATATACCGGTTCGTCGAACGTCAGCGAAACCGGCTGTCCGACGTCAACCGATGTTGAACGGCCCACCATGACGGGCGCTGTCGTGTCCGAAGCGGCCGCCGTGAAATTCCAACCCGTCGCGCTCGACAAGCCGCCATAGTTGGCTCCCTCCGTTTCACTTCTGAAAGCACCCGCGTCGATCAAAACATAATAGCTGGTCCCGGCAATGAAATCGGCCGCCGGATCGATCGTCACGATATTTTTCGCCGTACCGTTAATGGTTACGCGGCTGCTGCTTGAGACGACGAACGATTCGACCGCCGTATTGTCCGCTACTTTGTAAATGGTGACGGCGGCCGAGCCCGTTCCTTTTATAACATTCTCATCGAAAGTCAGCGCCAAATTGGCGCTAGGCCCGACGGACGCGGCGTTATCGGCCGGCGAGTAGCCGATCAGCAGCGGTCCGCCGGGTGCGGCATGCACCGGACGAATGCCGGTTTGCAGTCCGGCGAAAGCCGGTTGAATCAGAAGTACAGTCGCGAGAAGAAGAATAATGCCTTTTCGTCTCCGGGTCATGAGAAGTACCACTCCCTAATCTATGCAGTCCTACCATAGTTTTCGGTTCAATCGGCGGTGAAGTTTAGTGCTCAAGCAAAAAGCCTGCCGAAGAGCAAACGCTCCTCAGCAGGCTTGATGAATGCCGGAAACCCTATGGCTGCAATGATTTAGGCAAGCGCATCGGCTTTCAGCTTATCCGCCTTGTCCACACGCTCCCAAGGCAGATCGATGTCTGTGCGGCCAAAATGACCGTAAGCGGCCGTTTTGCTGTAAATCGGACGGCGCAGGTCAAGCATCTTGATAATGCCCGCCGGACGCAAGTCGAAATTGCTGCGGATCACTTCCACAAGCTTGTCTTCGCTTACTTTGCCGGTTCCGTATGTATCGACGTTGATCGATACCGGATTCGCGACGCCGATCGCATAAGCCAGCTGGATCTCGCACTTGTCGGCAAGGCCCGCGGCCACAATGTTTTTGGCGACGTAACGCGCCGCATATGCCGCGGAACGATCCACCTTCGTCGGATCCTTGCCCGAGAAAGCGCCGCCGCCGTGGCGGGCGTATCCGCCGTAGGTGTCGACGATGATTTTACGGCCGGTCAGTCCGGCGTCGCCTTGCGGTCCGCCGATGACGAATCGGCCGGTCGGATTGATATAATATTTGGTTTCGGAATCGAGCCATTCCTGCGGTACGACCGGCGCGATAACCTGTTCGCGGATATCCTTCTGAATCTGCTCCAACGCAACCTCTTCGGCGTGCTGGGTTGAAACGACGATCGCATCGACGCGTACCGGCTTGCCGTCCACATATTCGATCGTCACCTGGGTTTTGCCGTCCGGACGAAGATAATCCAGCGTGCCGTCCTTGCGGACTTCCGAGAGTCGGCGGGAGATGCGGTGCGCCAGCGCGATCGGAAGCGGCATAAGCTCCGGCGTTTCATTCGCCGCAAATCCGAACATCAGCCCCTGGTCGCCCGCGCCGATGTCTTCGTTTTCCTGATGCACGTCTTTGCCCTCACGCGATTCCAGCGCTGCGTTGACGCCTTGCGCAATGTCTGCGGACTGCTCGTTCAAAGAAGTCAGCACCGCGCAAGTGCTCGAGTCAAAGCCGTATTTGGCGCGGGTATAGCCGATGTCCTTGATCGTGCGCCGCACGATGGCGGGGATATCGACATAATCCGCGCGGCTGCTGATTTCGCCGATGACAAGCACCAGGCCTGTCGCAACGGAAACCTCGCATGCTACGCGCGCATGGGGATCCACCTCCAGAAACGCATCAAGAACCGCATCGGAAATCTGATCGCATATTTTATCGGGGTGCCCCTCCGTAACCGATTCCGACGTAAACAAGTGCCGACCTGTCGTCGCCATTCCGTATCGACCTCCTATAAGCATAGTATGAAATAATGTCGGTTGCTCTAGACAAAAAATGAACCTTTTCCGAGGTGGAAAAGGTTGTTAGACAACGCTTCTAGGACAGTATGATACCGGATATGTCGGATGATGTCAATGTAAACGCCAAGCGGCTACAAACGTCCAAGCAGCTGCTCGGCCTGTTGGATCAGCCGACGGGTGATCGTACCGCCGACCGCCCCCGCATCGCGGGTCGCCAGGTTCGGCCACTGCACTTGCCCTGCGCCTGCCACTGCCGTGCCTGCTCCCAGTTCGCCGGCAAATTCGGAGCCGTGATCGGCACCGCTCATGCCCGGCGTGACAAGCCCCAACTCTGCTGCAATCTCATACTTCATCTGCTCCAGCGCCTGCTTCGATTCCGGTACGACTTTGATGTTACGCGATCTTCTCGGCATACTGTGCACCTCCTGTGGATTAGTGGTCTTAGTATGCCGAGGCTTTTTCGCTTTGAAGCGTATCACTTGTTGTCAGACAGGGAAGAATTATGATGACACCGTCGTTTATTTCAGCTCATAGCCGCCCAGCACCAGCACCGTCAGAGGACCCGTTTGGTTCGGATCGGGCATCACGCCCCGACCTTCGCGAGGGAAAATGATCAGGTGGTTGTTCGGGACCGCTTGGCCGCTTTTGATATCGGTGCCCGCGGTGACGTTGGAAATACCGTTCACGTCCGAGCTGTACGCGACGCCTTTGCCGGCGCGAAGCACGAACTGCGCGCCTGCCGCAGCCATCAATGTCTGTCCGGGTTTCACGATGACGACTTCGGACGAGGTTCCGGCTTTGCCCGCCTCCAGTTCTTTCTTGAAGGCGTCCATCATGGCCTGCAATTCCTTCTGTGCGCTGTCGCTGCTCCCGCCGCCAACCAGCTTGTCGACATAGCTTTTGGTCACGACTGGGTCGTCGATGGAGCCGGGGGTGGCGTCGGACTCAGCCCATAAAGCCGTATTAGACAACCACATCGAACCGAGCGACACGCCGACAGCGACTAAACCGGCCGCCGCGGCCGTTTTTTTAATTTTTAATTTCAATTGTCGTGTTTCTCCTCTCGCTGGTACTTATGAGGTAAGCATACTAGATTTAGAGCGATAGCACCACCATAGTCTCAAGGCTCCCTTGTGAACCACCTCAACTCTTTGGACGCAACCAGAACTTTCGCATTGTCAACCACATCATATACATTCAACTTATACGTTTTATAGTCACGCACCTTGTTTTGAATATCTGTATCGTTATAAACGATTTCGAGCGGGATCATTTTCCCTTCCTTAAGTGCTGTCTGGTTCTCTGCCGCTTTAATTAAAGCAAACTCTTTCGAATAAGTAGCTTTCGTTGTTTCCTGATCGACGAATTCCAGCAGCACCTTGTGCTCGCCTGCGATATAATCATAGCTTTTATTTACCGCCAAATCATAATCCAGGTACAATTTAACGCCTTCGACATTGAACTGGCCCGAAACGCTGAGCTGCGAGGTCACATTTTTCAGCGACAACGTATAAGCCGAGAAACGAATATCGGTCAGTTTGTTTTCAACCGCTGTTTCTGCGTTTGCCATCTTGTAAGCCACTGGCTTCACAACTACAGTCTCAGGCTTGGTATCCGGCGCGGCCCCGGCTGAAACCACCGACTGTCCGAAAATCAATTGATAATTTTGCATGTTGAACGACTTGCCGATTTCCGCAGTCGCTGAAATAAGCACCTTGCCGTTCGACATCACTTTTTCTTTGAATTCAGCCACTTTGAGCGGAGCTGTCTGACCTTGATCGTCCAGCAAGTAACCGCCAAGCTTAACCAGATCTGCTGCACGTGTTTCTAAATTAATTGCTTCGAATTCCGTATAGAAGTAACTCGTTTTGTCACCATTGAAAATATTGCTCTTTAAAAGCTTTATACCGGCTTTTCCGCCGATATTTGTGACCGCATACCCTTCTCGCAGCGAATAAGCCGTGTATGGGCTCAAGCTTTGTCCGGAAAACTGGAATAGGGTTTTGGCAGGCTTATCTTTCTCGCCTTCCGTCAAAACGAAAGCGATCCTGTCGACAGTAGTCGTATAAGGGATTTTGGTATATACGACCATCTGATAAGTCCCGTTTGGCGCGATATTTATAATCTGGTCCAGTCCGACCGCCGTACTCTGCGCTTCCACTTTCACGCCGTTGATCAGAAAGTACCCGTTAAGGTTAATCGGTGTTTTTTTGGAAGAATTGCTTATATTGACGATATTGAGTTCGGCCATAATAACGTCATCGCTCTCCAGCGGCTGTCGTTGGATCGATCGCAGCTGTATGCGGTAATCCTTGTTATAACTGAAGGATCCGCCGACACTGCCTTGCTGGTTGGCTGCTTGTATCTTATATTTACCGATTACATACCCTTCCTGTCCCTCTGTGGCGACGGTTTTAACGATCAACTCGGAAGTATTTCCGTCGACGGCGGAAGGAATCGAGCCGGTTAGATCCAATGTTTTCTGAATTTTCGGCAAAATAACGGCATTCTCTTCTTTTGTGTAGCCAAGCGGATACGAAATATCATCTTTTGTTCGAATGGTGAATTCGAGCCCCGGAAGTTTCAATGCCGATAGCCCCGAATTTTTCAGCACAAACTCCATGCTTACATCAGTGCTTCCGTCATTTTCATTGAGAATCGCCTGACCGGCAGTCGTTTCAACCGGTTGGCCTTCCATGTACACACTTTTTGCTGCCCCTGCGGGCGCGGCCACCGCTGGTTTCAACGGCGGGATGGCAAAAGAACCGTTCGGCAGCTTGACTTTGTTCGTGTCATCCTTTGTATAAGGAACAATGGCAACGCTCTTGCCGGCGACGGCCATCGGGAGCTTGGCCTGCATCGTTATAATTCTGCGCTCCTTCGGCTGAATGGTCATTTGGGCCAACGCAGCGGCATTCACATCATATACGGAGTAGCTGTCGGTTTGTATGGCGAAACCCATGTTGGCCATACTGGCACTGCTGTAACCGACATTCTCAAGCAAAAAGCTGACCGTGAGATACATCGCACTCTGGTCTTGCGTAATATAATACTGCTTCAGGGCGCCTTTGATCTTCGTGTTGTTGAAAATCATTACACTGCCTTGAAAAGCAGGCGTTTTACCGGTCGAATTAGCCGGGTATTTCACTGTGCCCAGTTTGCGTTCATAATTAGGCGCAGAGAAGTCCCATTTCACTACATCAAATGATAGGTCGGAAAGCTTGGTAGAGCTATCGACGGTCGTATAATATGTAATATTGACGGTTGTCTTTGGCGCGACCTTCGTTTTTTGTTTGTCCGTTTCTGACAGGAGAGTACTGAACGTTTTACCGTTTTTACCTTTTACCCGAATCCAATAATCTAGAATATCCAAAGTAGAGTTTCCATTGTTCGTAATCGCGACAGTATAGGCCAGCAAAAGGCCTTTATCTTGCATCAGTAATTTGGCATCACGGATAGAAAGCGTACTGGCCGGATTCAATCGAACAACTTTATTTACCAAAGACGTATTAACCTCAGGAGCCGCCGAAACAGTTGAATGATATGGCATGCCTGCGATTGAGGGATGGAGCAATAATGTTAATGATGTCGCCGCTATAATACCTTGTTTGATGAGCTTCCGATTCACGATGACTCCTCCTGGTTTCTTTATACTGTATTAGACGATGGTTTTTCCATATTTGTTTCGGAAATAGGTATAAGAAGTTCCCCCAGAAGGAAAAATGATAAAAAGAAAGAACGGACAGGAGTAAACTCCTGTCCGTTCTCGTTAAGAGCATAAATTACGTAGCGCTAACTACCAGTGTAGTGGAACCGGTAACGTTGTTAGCCGTGATGTAGGTCAGCGTTACTTGACCAGGATCAACAGCCGTTACAACCAGCGTACCGGCGCCAACCATTGCGATCTTAGCGTCGCCAGACGTCAAGAATGCCGACGGGTTGATGTCTACACCGTATTGGTCTTTAACGGAGATCTTGTTGTCCGTACCCGAGTTGACAGTAAACGTAATCGTATTGCCGTCAACAACAGCGTACTCGGATTTTGCGAATTCTACCTTAGCCGCTACAGGTGCAGCTTTGGATGCCGTTACTTCTTGTTCGGCAAGTTTTACGCCAGCTGTACTATAAGCTGCGATAGTTGCTTTACCTTCGTCAAGACCAAAGATTTTCTTCGCGTCTGCGCCCGTACCAACACCGATCTTCGTGCTGTCGGAAGTTGTCACAAAGCTGAATGCAGTAGCTTGATCCAATGCTACTTCCGTGCCGCTGGAAAGTTTACCAACCAGTTGTACAGTTACAGCATGAGCGGAAGAAGCATTCAGATCAGATTTAGCGTAAATCGTGTTGATCGTTTTGATTGCGTACGTTTTGATGTCGTCAGCTTTCACAACAGTTACGTTGAACTTGTAAGCCGTGTCAGTCGTTCCGCCAGTTGCGAAGTTAACCGTGATTTCGGCAGTACCTTCCGATAAGCCGACCAATTGACCGCCAACATAGTTCACAATTGCAGCGTTGCTCGAGGTTACCGAGTACGTGGCTGCAGCGACAGTCGTCGTACGGTTGTAGCTATCGAGTTTAGTGATGTTGTCTTGGTCGAAGTCAACCTTCGCGCCTTTAGCCAGGTTTACTTGAACGTCTTTGATGCCGTTGATTTTAACATCCGTAGCTTTCTTTTCAACCGTCAGTTGCAGGGAGCCAACTTGGCCGCCGTTAACATAGGCGTAGATGTAAGCGGTCGTTTTTGCAGCCAGGGTGCTGTTGAACTTAACAAGCAGTTCGCCTTTGCCGTTGATGCGCGGGTAACCAGCTTCGAATGCTACATTGGAAGTGATGTTAACTTGGTCCGTACCAGCACCCAGTTTAACGTCTTTGCCTGCTACTTGACCACCGAAGTTGTCAACTGCTGCGAAAGGAATCTTAACTTCTTCGCCTGCAACAACTACGATACCAGGGTTGCTCAGTTGGAGCGTCTTGACAACAGCCGGACCTTCAACTTTAATAGTCGTGCTGCCTACTGCGCCCGTGGAAGGGTTAACTGCGTTAACTACCAGCGTAGCCGCTTTTGCAACGTCGATTTTCAGAACGCCGTCTTTGTCGACTTCAACTGCGTCGATTACGCCGGCTTCGCTCAGCATGAACGTGATGCCGTCCAGCGTAAACGTATTTGCGGAAAGCGTTTGTTTCGCCATTTGAGTCAGCTTGATTTTCGTCCCGTATTGATCCGTCAGTTCGATCGGAAGAACCAGACCGTCTTCACCGGCGGAAATGCGGACTTTGTCTTTCAAAGGCGCTACAGTGCCCAGAACGATTTTCGTTGCTGCGCTGCCTGCCACGATTTTGAACGTCTTCGTTGCGCTCAGGCCGGAGGAAGCATGCGTAGCCGTAACAACGAAGTTGTCGTCTACTTTTGCGTCTGCGTCAAGAGCCAGGTCGTACTTGCCGTCAGCGTCAGCTGCAATCGTCTTGCCTTGAGTAGCGTTGTAAACCGAGATGCTCAGACCAGGGTTGGCGATTTCTTTACCGAACTGGTTGAACAGTTTCACGCCAAGATCCTGATTGTTTGCTTTTTGCAGCGAGGTAGCCGTGATTTCAACTTTCGCGGCTTTCTCGTCTTCAACCTTGACTTTAACAGGTGCAAAGCCTTTAACCGTCACGTCGTACTCAGCTGCCGGCAGGAAGTTCGAAGCCAGAGCTACGGAGGTGTTGTCAGCGGACCAGGTAGGCGTAACCGTGTACGTTACCAGGCCGTTCTTTACTTCGTAAGTCAGACCAGTTTTGTCGGCATCCGTCAGAGCGCGGTTGAACGTTACCGTGATTTCACGGTTGTTCGTTTGCTCGGCTTTGGAGATCGCCAGACCTTCAAACTTGACCGTTACGCTGTACTCTTTGCCTTTGTGCGTAACTTTGATCGTGTTGTCGCCTGCTTTCAGCGCTTCCGTCAGAGCTACTTTCTCCGTTTCTTTGTCGGAGAACGATACTTCAACGTTCTTCGCGTCAACGACTTTGTAGCCCGTTACGGAGATCAGTGCGCCCGATTGGCTTACTACAGCGAACGTAGCGTCAACCAGTTGGCCGCGCGTTGCGATAACCGTGTAGTTCGTGGAAGCAGGGATCAGCTTCGCTTCAACAGCTGCTGCTACCCAGCCTTTAGCCCAACCGCTTACTTTGCCTTCTACTGCTGCGTCGGATTTCTCCAGACCCACCAGGCGAGCGGCGATCGTTGCCATTTGCTCAACGGATACTTGGGCAGTCGGGTTGAACTTGTTGGCGCCGACGCCTTCCATGTAGCCCGCTTTAGCAACTGCCGCGATTTCCTCGGATGCCCAGTAAGCTGTGCGAACATCAGCGAAAGAAGCCTTCGCCGTCGTGTCGAGCTTCATTGCGCGAGCGATAACCGCCGCGAACTCTGCGCGTGTCATTTGCTTGTCGAGACCTGCGGATCCGTCCGGGAAGCCCGTAAAGATGCCTGCCTCTTTAAGTACATCATAATTGCCTTGCGTGTCCGTGGCTGCAGCCGCTACGGATGCGAACATCGAGAACACCATAGCGATGGCTACGAGCAGGGATAAACTTTTCTTCATAACCTTTTTTTCTCCTCCTCTAAAATCCTTCGGTTGTTGAGAGTTTTGATGAAAAATGTGATGGCTCGTTTCCCTCATCGGCCGATTCACCCCCTTCCCAGAGTAGAGCGCGATACATATAGAATGTGTCTGCGTACATGTTAAACCCTATGTAAGAACATGTCGCAGAAACTCGTAAAACCAAGAAGAAAAATCTGGTAGATTCGACCCGACACTTTAACATTATACAATGGGCAAATTCTACCGTAAAGAGAAAGTTCTATGTATGCCTTCTCCTCGTTTCCGCTTCCCGTTTCGAGTTACATGTATATAAACGCATGTTACTCGAAAAAGTTGCGAGCCGCGGAAAAAAGTTTTAAAAAGGTTTGCGCCGTTCAGCCGAAATCCGAAGCCTTCCAGAGCCGGTCCGTTTTCCCGTCGCTTGATTAGTATAGCCTGTGTCCTCCCTCGTCGTCGACGCGAAACATTTTCCAAGAAAAAAGAAGAAGAGCCTGGCTTCTCCAGCCGGCTCATCTTCTTCTAGCTTACTCGGTTCTTACTAATTATAGAAGCTTCGCTTTCTTCATCACGCGCTCGACGATCACCGCGGCTTCCGCCCGTTTCATGTTCGTCAGCGGGTCGAACCGGAAGGTCGGCTTCGCGCCGCCGCTGACCGGGTTCGGAATGCCCGTAATATACCCCGCCTTGTTGATGGCGAGCACGGAGCTGATCGAATAATAATTGATCAGGTTCGCATCCGTGAACAGCTTCTGGAGCGCCGCTTTGTCTTTATTCGGATCTTCCTTGCCTTTCAGCAGGTTCGTCGCCCTCGCGATCATGATTGCGGCCTCTTCGCGTGTCAGCGGCTCGTTGGGGAGGAAGATTCTCGGTCCGCGTCCCCGGACGATGCCCTTGCGGACAGCCGTCTCGATGTACCTGTAATCCCACAGCGCGCCCGGGATTGCCAGATTCGGCACATCGTCGAAGGTCAGATTGCTATCGTCGTAATCGAGCGGGATTTTCAGCATTTTGACCATCAGCTGCGCGAACTCCCCGCGTGTGATGTTGTCGTATACGCCGAATTCGTTGTCGCTCTTCTTGTTCATGATGCCGCGGGCGAACATGAGCTCAAGCGAGTTGCGGGCGAATTCATGGCTCACGACATCGTTCTGGCTGTAGCGCAGCGTCTGAACGGCATAGAAGCCGAAGCCGTCGAAGTCGGTCGTGACCGTTTTCTTGCCGGTGTCCACTTTGCCGCCGAGATTGATCCACTGAACGCCGTCAAACCGCCAGATGCCCAGATTGCTTGCCGCGTCGTTGCGAAGGGCTCCGTCATATTTGATCGTAATCGTTCCCCGCTGGGACGGGACCAGCCAATAATCCGGTTCGTTGCGTCCGTAGAACGGCAAATTGTTTCCGCCCGCTTTATACGGATGCTCGCCTTTGACGAATTGGTAATTGTTCAGGGACGCCATATTCACGTATCCGGGATCAATCCAGTACATCTCCGACATCAATCCGAATTGCGCAACGGGCGTAAGCAAATTCTGCGCGCTCGGGTTCGTGCTGATCGGCGTTATCGTACCGTTGATATTCTCCGTCTTGATCGTTCGGCCGTCGCGTCCGGCGATACCGAACATGATCTTCTGCGAGTCGAACAACCCGTCTACGTTCAGCCCTTTTTTGGCGGGCGCCAGGAACGTATTTTTCGGAAAAGACAAGGTGAGATTGCCTTTGAAAGCGGAAATTTTGCCGGATGCCGTAAGCTCCGCCATTAATTGCGCCCCGACGGAATCGTCGGCGGCGTAATTGACGTCGAAGGTCCCTTTGACCTTCTGGTTGCCCCGGTTGACCGTGAAATCAACCTTATTCTTGCCTGCTTTGAGCTTGGTGACCTGGTAACGGAATATATAATCGTTCGGATCCTTCGCCATTCTCTCTTTGCCGATGTCGATGCTGTCGGCGCCTTCCGCCCGAATGACCACGTCCAGGAAGTTCTGGTTGATAACCGCTTCTTCCGGCAGCTTCGGCGACAATATCCGGTAAGGCGGAATCACCCGCGAGATCGTTACCGTCTGGGAGACGCTTACCGTGCCGATTCTGCCGGAAATCGTGATGCTTTTGGAGCCGCCGGTAGCGGGCAGGCTTACAAGCACGCGCAGCCTGTATGCATCGCCGTCGGTATCGGAGCTGTCTTCAACGATCAGATAGCTTGTATCCATGCTCGTCATGCCCGATCCGGTATCCTTGGCGGTCGTTTTTACATTGCCGTCCTCTTGAATGGTCAGGTCGGTCACCTTGGTCGCATCGAACAGAATGTCGAGGTTGAGCTCTTCCGTCGTATATTGCTGGGTGCTGCCTTGCTGAACGATTTTGTCTTCCGAATCCGCGTTGTTAGGCGCCTGCGGCGGCACATTCCTCGGCACCGGCAAGATACCGAAGATCGACGGTTCATCCGCGGACAAGTAGTAAACCGTTATCGCCGTTGAGACCGGCACTCCGTTGGCCGTGCCCGAGAGCGTAATCGTGTTCGGGCCTGCAACGAGCGCGAGATTCGTCGCGTCCGTATAAGCGAAAGTCGGAGCAGCCGGCAAAGCGGATATCGGAATCGGAGCCGTTTTGCCGTTTACCGTAATGCTCACGCCGGTCAGGTCCGGCGATCCGGCGGTTGTGTTGAAGTTCACCAGCTTGCCTTGTACCCCGCCCGCAAGCGCCAGAGCACCCGAGCTCGTAAACACTTTGCCGTTGGTCAGATTGGTGATTTGGATCGATGGAGCGGGCAAGAAATTGAACGTAACCGACTTCGTCGTTAACGAACCGTTTACGGAAAACTCCAGCCGCACTTCGCCAGCCGGTATTTTATCGATCCGGTAAACCGTGTAGCTGCCCGGCGAAGAGGTGAACGGCGTCGCGCTGAATGTCGCGGACGTCAGTTCCGCACCGTCGGCGAAAGCCTTCAATGTCGGTGTTCCGACACCGTTGACCGTCTGCATCATCAAATAAAGCGGCGTTTGAAGCACGGTCATGTTGTCGGCGAAAATCGGACTGTCCGTATAGGTCACGTTCGGACTTGATTCCGTAACCCCGTATAATTGCCTGATGCTTGAGATATAAGGAGCGTTCGGATCCGAGTTTGTGAACGTCACCGGGAAGTTGGCGGCGCTTTGCGAGCCCCAAGGGTCGCTTTTTACACGAATGCTGTACACGCCCTGGCCGCCGGAGGTGAAATTGAATGGAGCCGTGGAACTGAAAGGAAAGTCCACATAGCCCGGATTCGAATAAACGGCCGCGCTGACCGTTGTGGTCAATGTCGACAGCAAAGTCGATCCTTTGGAAACCTCAAGCATAACCGTCGGTGCCGTGCTCGGCGAAGGCGACGGTCTCACAAAAGACAGCTTGCCCGAAATCGTCTGCGAACCCGTGATGTACAGTGTCGGGCTTCCGTCCAGACTGAACGATCCTGCCGTCAAACCGTATGCCGTAGGCGCATTCGCGTAGTAAATGAGCTCCCGGGTCAGCGTATAGGTTTTGCCGTTGTTGCTCGCTACGATAACCAGGTAATTATGGCCCGGCGTCAGGTTGAGCGTCGTGCTTGTATACGTTCCGGAGCTGCCGCTGAACGCCTGCGTGCCGTTGACGGTCACTTCCGTCGCGTTGCTGGCCGAAATGATAACGCCCGGACTGGCCGTCCCCACGATAAGCGGCTTGCCGCTCGCGAGAACCCGGTTGTCCGACAGCTTGACCTGTGTGATCATCGGGTTGTTGCCGAAAAAAACATAGCCGCTTCCTTCGACCGTGTTCCCCGCATCGTTCTTGCCGATTACAGTAATTTTGTTCATGCCGTCGAAAATTTGCACGTTCGGAAACGAGAAGCTCTGGCCGTTCGAGATGATCGGGGCGGTTGTGCCGACCGAAGATTCTTCCGCCACGCCGTTGACGATTTTCTCGATTTTATAAGAAATGCTGTTCGACGATACGCCGGTGAACGATCCCGAGATGGTGATCCGGTTGGCGACCACCTCGGGCGCCGACGCCTGGCTGCTCCCCAGATTGTTGAACTGGAAGTATAGCGAGTCGGACGCCGCGGACGCCGGTTTGCTCCAGGGTGCCAGCGTGACGAACAGCGCGATGATGAGAACGAGACTGATCTTTCTTTTCCACATGGTTGCCACAAATTCTCCTCCTCGTACTAAAATAGATTTAGCGTTAAACAAGGGCCTAGGCCCTTGCGCCACAAGGCTTTACATCTCTTTGAAAATTGAATTCGAACTTGCAGGATCCGTGAAATTCATGAATAATATCCCGAGCGGGTATAGGGGAAACGCACCTCCTCCTTGTTGCACTTCGGTGACTTCTTTTTAAGAATGCGTTCCCTTCTCTGGCATGTACTTCTAACGCGCAGTTTGTTCCTTCGAGTTCATGTATCAGCGAGGTTGTTGACCTAGCCAGAGTTCAGGGATTTCTATATCCTGCAACGTTTCGAAATCATACGATTCTTCATTCAGGTGGTGAACCTCATGAGCAAGTTATACGGCGGTATTGACATCGGTTTAAAAGAGTTTCATTTTCATGCAATGGACGGGGATGGAAATCCCATTGGCAAACCGAAACGGTTTTCTAACAATGTCCCCGGCATGGAGCAGCTTGTCGAGCATCTAGATGTGCATATCCACAAGCAGGAAGCGACTTCCGTAACGTTAGGCATGGAAGCCACAGGACTGTACTGGTTTCCCTTGTTCCATGCGCTCCAACAGAATGAGCGTATTGCGCAGTGGAACACGCAACTGCTGGCCATGAATCCTAAGTTGGTGGAGAGTTTCCGTCATGCTTATCCAGATGTGGATAAAACCGACAAGGTCGATGCGTTGATCATTGCAGACCGTGTTCGATTTGGACGAGGCATTGCCCCTCAGCATATCCACAATGAGCAATTTTTAGGGTTGCAGCGCCTGACGCGATTTTATGTCCATCTGATTCAGCAGCAAACAGATCTGAAAAACTATGCGAGTTCCTTCCTGTATTTGACCTTTAGTGAATGGATTCGCTGTAAGCCCTTCTCCGACCGTTACGGAGCTACCGCTTGCCGATTAATGAAGAAGTACAAATCGGCGGAAGAGATGGCCGAGGTGACCGCTGACGAGCTGCAGACCCTATTGAAGGACTTCAGTAAGAATCACTTCCGGGACCCGAAGCAGAAAGCGGAAGATGTCCTTCAAATGGTCCAGGATTCCTTTGTTGTTCCGCAAGGGCTTGTCGACTCCGTCCATCTGCTCATTAAGCAAACCTTGCAGCAGCTCGATCTATTGGACAAACACTTGAATCGCCTTATGAAGCAGATCGAGAAAGCGATGAAAGGGATTAAGCATCCGTTGCTCTCCATCCCTGGCATCGGACCCGTGTCTGCCGCACTCATCATCGCGGAGATCGGTGATATTTCACGATTCGAGGTCGAATCCAAATTAGCTAAATATGCCGGTCTTACTTGGAGGACCAAACAGTCCGGCAACTTCCGTGCAGAAGAAACCTTTATGACCAAAACCGGCAATGTCTATCTGCGACGCGGACTCATGATCGCAGCCCAGAGTATGGTCAACCATAATGACGAATACAACGACTATTACCAACGGAAGTTCAAAGAAGCCACTCGCCATGCTCACAAACGAGCGCTGTCGCTCACAGCCCGTAAGCTGGTGCGTCTCGTCCATGCCATGTTATCCACAAACCAACTTTACATGACACCGGAAGAACGCATGAAGCGAAACAAGGAGGTGGATAACCAGACGAACGCCCCTGCACCTGTGGACAATGTTTCCGTTACCGAAACCCCGCTTGTGGATACTATGGATACCGTGGGTAACACGACTGCAATCCCACAGCCTATTCCAAAAAAAGAACACAAAAAAGCGAAGGGTACGGCTGCCGCAACGTCGTCTACGCGACAAAGGGCTGGAACACAACGGACTCAACATCCGAAGGAACACGCAGTCAGCTCGTAACACACTTCACTTGTATCCAATGTAAGAAAAAACGGAGCACAAGTCAAGCAAAAACGTTACGTCACCAACAGCGTAATCAGTAGATAAATCTGAATATTCAGCATACTACCTATTGAAACAGTTAGGTCTGTTTGGAATGCTTACAAAGGCACTTCAAATCTATATTTCGCGCATCACCCCTTCAAACTTTTTCGTCAAAAAACTTGACTTTTACCGCAGTCTTATGTATGGTGACCGACAGTTTCCGTACCATTGTTATCGGCCGGCCGCATCCGAAAATTTAGTGGCGGAGGAATGAAAAAGAGCCTCGATCCCTTGGGGGAGTAAGGCTCTCGGGTTTTGTGATTTTTTTTGCGGGATGCTTACTTGCCCCTCGACTGCGCAATAAGCTTCATCCGCAAGCGCTGAATGAAGTCCAGCACCGGCCGTTTCGATTTGTCGACAAGACCGATAAGCTCCGCGCCGATCTGCATAAAAAACACCAGGACGGCGATGACTACGAAGGTGACCCAGTTGGCCGCGGACGATTGAATGACGGTTGATTGGATGATGGCGCTCACGCCGAAAAAGGCGGCGATCCCGTAAATAATAAGAACGGTGCGGCGGTGGCTGTAGCCGAGCTCGCGCAGGCAGTGATGCAAATGGCCTTTGTCTGGCGCGAAAATCGGTTTCCGGTTGACCATGCGGCGCACGATCGCGAAGAATGTGTCGGCCATCGGAACGCCGATAATCAGAAGCGGCGTTACGAACGAGACGATCGCCACCTGCTTGAAGCCGAACATCGACAGAACCGCGAGGCTGAAGCCGAGAAACAGCGATCCGGAATCGCCCATGAATATTTTCGCCGGATGGAAGTTGAACACCAGGAAGCCGATAATGCCGCCGAGCAGCAGTGTGCTCATCAGAATAACCGGTTCAGATCCCATCAGGCCGGCCATCACCAGTATGGTGCCGATCGCGATGCCGGAAACGCCCGCGGCGAGTCCGTCCAGACCGTCGATCAGATTGATGGCGTTCGTACAGCCGACGATCCAGAAAATCGTGAGCGGAATGGAAAGCCACTCCGCAACAGGCTGCATAGACTCTCCGAAAGGAATATTCAGCAGGTTGATTTGAACGTCGAAGCCGAAAACGACGACGGCCGCGGCCGCGATCTGGCCGAGCAGCTTCACTTTGGCCGACAGCTCGAAACGGTCGTCGAGCGCGCCGATCAGCACGATCATCGTGCCGCCGACCAGAAGGCCTTTGATCAGGTTCATGTCGTAACGGTTCAACAACCCGTCGGGCAGGAACGGAAACAAGAGCAGAAACGCGGCGACGAAAGCCAGATAAATCGCCAGGCCTCCAAGCCTCGGCATGATCCGCGAATGGACTTTCCTTGCGTTCGGCTTGTCAATGGCGCCTACTTTGAACGCGAGCTTCTTAACCGCCGGTGTCATCAAAAGCGCGATCATCAATGAAATAGTAAAGCCGATGATGTAATATAAGCTGACTGGCATTTGGACACTCCCCTTAAGTTCATACCGGATTGATTATACTCCGATCGAAAAGGAATCGCCAACCCCGTTTTCATTCGATTTTCACGATTTAGACGAATTTTTCACGGTCTGGGCGGGCGTTTTGCAAGGTTTTCTCCGGCGCGAACCACTTTCACTGCGAATTTCGGCAGCGCAAGCATTCGGGCGGCCCGTGTGGGCTGCTTCATCAGCCTGTAGAACCACTCGAGCCCGAGCCTTTGAAAAAGCAGCGGCGCCCGTTTCGTTTTGCCTGCGATGACGTCGAAGCTGCCTCCCACGCCCATCATTACGGGAACGCCGAGCTCTTGCTTGTACCGGCCGATCCACGGCTCCTGGGTCGTAAGCGCCCTGGCCACAAAGAGCATATCCGGCGCGGCCGAGCGAATCCCCTCGACGACGGACGCGTCCTCATCCGGCCCGAAATAGCCGTTGCGGCAACCGGCAAGCCGGGCAAGCGGGTAGCTTTCCTGCAGCCTGCGCGCCGCTTCTTCGATCGTCTCCTGCGTCGTGCCCAGCAGATAAACGGACCATCTGCGGCGTTCGCCCTCCCGCATCAGCTCGTGCAGCAGATCGAAGCCCGCCACGCGCTCCTGAACGGGGTCTCCGGCCCGTTCCGCCGCCCACACGACGCCCGCGCCGTCCGGTACGATCAGCTCGGCCTCCGCCATTACCCGGTAATAATCCGGATCGTCGAGCCCAGCCATGATCATGATGGGGTTCCCGGTAATCACTTGCGTCGGCTCCCTGCGTTCGATTGCGCCGGCCAGATAGTCGACGGTCTCGCGCATATTCATTTTGGAGAACGGAAGCCCGAACAGGGTAACCGTCGGATACGGCCTTGATGTCTCTTTCATGAAACGATTCGTCACCTCGACCTCACTATCTTTTGACGCAAATATTGAACAATTTGTTTCGCCGGCCGCTCCGCCTCATCCTTCAGCTTCAGGATGGCGTCCCTGTGGCGGCTCCGCCACGCCTCGGCGCCGGCCTCGTCCAGCAGCGATTCCGCCGCGTCGGCAAAAGCCTCATCGTCCAGCGATTCGGTCGTCCCGATCGCCGTAAGACCGAGCCGGCCGAGAAACCGGTCGATCTTCGGGTCGTACGACAGCCCGAGCATCGGCACCTGCCGATTGGCCGCATAGATGAGCGCGTGCAGCCGCATCGCGAATACGAGGTCGCACCGGCTGACCTCCAGCAGCATTTGCTGCGGATCGTCGCCCGGCGCGGCGACCTCGGCGGTACTGGCGCCGATCGCGCCCAGACGGGCCATCACGGCATGCGAAACCGCGGCGTCTTCGGGCATGTGGAACGGCAGGAAGCGCAGGCGAACCGGGCGCCGCCGCGCAAGCGCGGCCAAGGCCGACGCCGCGCGGGCCAGGTCGGACGCATCCTTGCGCCATCCGCGCAAGGAGACGCCGACCACCGGCACGCGGTCGCCGCCCGGTTCGGCCGCGGGCGCGCCGCCTGCGACGGCGGACGCTTCCGCGCCTTCGGGCAGCGGAAGCCCCATCACCGGATCGGGCACGACCTCGATCCGGCCGCGGTCGACGCCCATCCGCGCGAGCAGCGCCGCGGATTCGGCGTCCCGCACGGATACATAGCGGCTCCGCTTCATGACGCCCCGGATCAGCGGGTTCATCCATCGCCGGTTGACCGGTCCGATGCCCTGCGAATAGATGAACGTCGGCTTGCCCAGCAGCTGCGCGAGCCGCAGAATCCCCGTGTAGTAGGGGATCGTTTTGGCGCTTGTCGCGTCCTGCAGCAGGCTGCCGCCGCCGCTGATCAGCCCGTCGCTGCCGCGAATGGCGCGCAGCACGTCCATCGGCCGCATCCGGTGCGCCGACTCGACGCCGTACATGGCGGCCGTCCACGCGGGATCGATCGACAGCACGACCGGCTCGATCCGCACGCCCTGCCGCTCCGCCTCCAGCTCCAACGCGAACAGAATCGATTTCAGCACCGCTTCGTCCCCGCTGTTGCGAAACCCGTAGTAGCCCGAAACAACTAATCGGAACGTTTGGCCGTAGACCGGACCGCCCATGCTTTCCATACTCCTTCCGCAAGCTGCCAAAACGCAATGAGGCAGAGTCCGATGATGGCGCCGAGACCCAGGCCGAGCAGCACCCGTATGAGGGATATCGCAATCGGCGTATGAATATGCGAGAAGGTCCCGACAATCGACAATTGTCCCATGGAAGCTACAATCATTAATACCCACGCCGCCCGGTATCGAAGCGACAGGAACAGGCCGAGCAGGAACAGCGGATGGGCGATAAGAAACTCCTTCGTTCTCGGCCGCACGCCGAAGGTGCTTTCCAGCGCGCTGCGGAACATCAATTCGAGCGTCGACGCCTGTCCCGCGTTGCCCGTACGCGACAGATAATAGAGGCCGACCATGCCGATAACGGCCGCGGCCGCAACCCATAATACCGTGATCTGCAGACGCAGCAATTTCCGGAAATTATCCCGGACCGATTGACCCGTGTACAAAAATACGTATACGGCCGTAAGCGCCATGGGCGCCAAGGCCAGCAGGCCGACTCCGCGGAATTGCTGAAGCTTGAGCATATACGTAATATTGTTCAGCAGGCCGAACACGAGCGCGGCGCCGAGCAGCGAAATAACGGCGGTCACCGCATACAGGCCAAGCGCCGAAACAAGGCGCTTGCCGGCCGGCAGGCCGTCGAACATCCAGCGGCCGCCGAACAGCCGGTCGGAGCGATCGGCGGCGGCATCCGCCGGCTCCGCTGTGTTCCAAGCGCCGCCGACCGTCCGGCGGTTGCCTTCGGTATGGGCGCGCACGCGGCTTAGCGCCCAGATGATGGCCAGCGTCGGCGCGGCGATTGCCGCGCCGAGCGCCAGCGCTTGCTCAAGCAGCGCAGTGTTCAAGACATACAAGCCTGCGCTTCCGATAAGGCCGAGCGCGAAGGCCGGCAGAAGCAAGCCGGGCGCAAACGCGCCGACCAGCAATGCGACAACGGCCACCGCCCCGGCGGTCACAACCGCCCTCAGCGCCTTCTGCCAGCTTGCATATGCATACTCGAACGGCTTGGCCGAGCCGGTCTCAAAGCCGGCTGCGGCCAGCTTCGCGACCGCCCCCGGCTCCTCCTCCGAGCCGCCTATCGCCTCGTACAGGTTGTCGAGCGGGTCGACGACGGCCGCTTTGTCAATGCTGCGGATCGGCGCGCCGTTCAGGAAGAACAACCGGATGTTACGGTCCTTCGCGGCCAGCAGGAAACGGTCCGCGATCGTCGCGGGACTCAAGGCCGCGCTGTCGGCGTCGGACAGCGAGTATAGACGGACAGCGTTGTAATCGGTCAGATAAGCCAATTTATTCAACCCCAATTGCGGGGTGCTGATATTTTCGATGGCCGCGACGCCGATATCGTATTTATTCAACAGCGAGGCAAAATGATCGAGGCTTTTCAGGCTCGCCTGATCGTTGTATCCCGTCACCTGTTCCCCGTCGAACAGGATGCGCTTTACGCCCAGCTCGGCGAATCGCCCCATTGCCGCTTCCATCTCGGCGGCATTATAAGGCTGCATGCGGTCCGAGAGCCGCGGCAAAATTTGAAACCCCTCGCGGCTCAGCTGCTCCAGCGCGACGGGATCGGGCATCATCGGCCTGACGGCCGCGTTCTCGACCGGCGTCTCCAGCACCAGCCCTTCCCGCCCGCCAAACGACCAAGTCCGCACGGCCACATCGATCTTCGCGAACGCGTTCCGCACGAGCGGTTCGATCGCCCCGCGGCTCGCGCCATCCGCAAACAGCACATACGTAAAATTCTCATTGAGCGGTGCCGGTTTCCCGCTCAGCGCCGCGGCTTGCGCCGAGCTGTACACCGTCAGGCGGCCCGCCCAGCTCAGCTCCTCGAAGGTGGCTTCATACACGGCCATTGTCGTGATGCCGCTTTCCTTCATTTTCACCAATTCGTCCCGAATAAAATCTTGCGGCCGCGCCTTGTAGGCCGCGATCGTCACCAGGTCGCGGTAGTCGAACACGAATTCGACCTCCCGCGAGGTTTGCTCCACCGCGTGCCGAGCGAAGCCGAGCGGCAGCGCCGCCAGCGCGCCGATGACCGTCAACGCCCAGAGGAGAGTCCGGGCGCGGCGGTTCCATTGTCGATAAGTCGAAAGCAAGCTGTCCACTCCTTAGCTTCTATTGTCTACGCGCGCCATGACTTCTCCGGTGAGCTTCACAATGGCCCGGGCCGCTTCTTCCTGCGAATCGCCGCGCACGGCGAAATAAACTTTGATTTTCGGCTCCGTCCCCGAAGGCCGGAGACAGAACCAGGATCCGTCCGCCAGAATAAATTTCAGAACGTTCTCGCGCGGCAGACCGTCCAGTCCCCGCGAATAATCGAGCATGCGCTCGACCTTCACACCGGCTACGTCCGCCGGCGGGTTGCCGCGCCAATCCTCCATGATGGCGCCGATCTGCCGCACGCCGTCGATCCCCTTCAACGTGCGCGACTCCAGATGCTCCAGGTACGTGCCGAATTGCTCGTACAGCTCCAGAAGCACCTCGTACAATGTCTTGCCTTTGCTCTTGTAATAGGCCGCCGCTTCGCAGATGAGCATGGACGCGATCACCGCGTCCTTGTCCCGCGCGTACGTACCGGCCAAATAGCCGTAGCTTTCCTCATAGCCGAAAAGAAAAGTAGGCGAACCGGTCCGCTCATACTCGGTCATTTTCTCGCCGATGTACTTGAAGCCCGTTAACGTGTTGACGACCTCCGCGCCATGATGGACGGCGATGTCGGCGCCCATCTCGCTCGTCACGATCGTCTTGACGACGACGCCGTCGGACGGCAGCGTCCCGCGTTCCTTTCTCTGGCTGAGCAAGTAGTGGACCATGAGCGCGCCCGATTGGTTGCCGCTCAGCACCACATATTCGCCCTCGCGATTTTTCACGACGGCCCCCATGCGGTCGCAGTCCGGGTCCGTGCCGATCACGATGTCGGCATCATGCTTCCTCGCCAGCTCAAGCGCCAGCGCGAATGCGTCCCGCTCCTCCGGATTTGGCGACTTGACCGTCGGGAAATACCCGTCCGGCCGCTCCTGCTCGGGTACCGCGATCACGTTGCCGAAGCCCGCTTGCGCCAGCACGTTCCGCACCGGCATATTGCCCGCGCCGTGCAGCGGCGTGTATACGACGGTGAGCGCGTCGCCCGCGCCGCCCTTGAGCAGCTCCGGATTCAGGCTTTCCGCCGCAACGGCGTCGACATAAGCCTGGTCTTCCTTGTCGCCGAGCCAGCGGATAAGCCCTTTCGCCTCCGCCTCCTCTTGCGGCATCCGGCGCACGTCCGCAAAGCTCGCGACCCGCTGGATGCTCGCGATCACCTGCTCGGCGTCCGCCGGCACGAGCTGCCCGCCGTCCGCCCCGTATACCTTGTAGCCGTTATACTCCGGCGGGTTGTGGCTGGCCGTCACGACGATGCCGCCGTCCGCCCCGAGCGCGCGAACCGCATACGAAAGCTGCGGTGTCGGCCGAAGGCTCGTCCACAAATAAGCGGTGATGCCGTTCGCCGCCAGCACAGAAGCGGCGACGAGCGAAAATTCCGGCGAATGATTGCGGGAATCGTGCGCGATGACGACAGACGGCTTGTCCTTGCGTCCAAGCAGCCAATCGGCGAGCCCCTGCGTCGCTTTCCCCACCGTAAAGGCGTTCATCCGGTTCGTGCCCGCGCCCATTACGCCGCGCAGCCCGCCCGTACCGAATTCGAGCTCCTTGTAGAATCTGTCTGCGATTTCCTTCTCGTCGCCGGCAATGCCCGCCAGCTCTTTCTTCGTCGCCTCATCGATCAGCGCGTCTTCCATCCATGCCTGATAACGCTTCATTACGGCAGGTTCCATCGCCATTCGTCATCCAACCCCTTCTAATGATATGATGTTCCGTTTACTGCGGGTCGGTAAGCGCGAACATGATCTCGCCTTCGCACACGACCTTATCGCTGACCTTGGCCGTGGCCTGACCTTTGCCGATCATCCCTTTCAGGCGGGTGATTTCAACGGACAGCGTCAGTGTATCGCCCGGCGTGACCTGGCCGCGGAAACGCCAATTATCTATACCCGCAAACATCGCGATCTTGCCTTTATTGGCCTCCACCATCAGAATCGCCACCGCGCCGACCTGCGCCAGCGCTTCGACGATCAATACGCCCGGCATCACCGGGAAGCCCGGAAAATGACCCGCAAAAAACGGTTCGTTCATCGTCACATTTTTAAGTCCTACCGCGCGGACGCCGGCTTCGGCTTCCAGAATGCGGTCGATCAGCAGAAAAGGCTGCCGATGCGGAATAATCGTTTGAATTTCGTTAATATCCATCACAGATTGGTTGCTCCTTCGCTCCAGCTTGGTATAAAACCGCCTTAATCCAGAAACCATAATAACATCCTTCATGTGCTGCAGATCATGGAGGTTGAGATAAGGGAGCCCGTCCGACGGAATCGAAGCATTCCGGCGGATGGGCTCCTTTTCGGCGCGGCGCGCCGGCCCGCCCCGTTCAGGAAATCCGCTCACGGTTGAGCGCCATGAACTGAACGATGTAAACGACAGAGGTCAGGAACGAGAAGCCGATCGCAAACCAGAGCACGCCCAGGGCGCCCTCGAGCTCGAAGAAGATGAACAGAATCGCCACATAGAAAAACACGGTGGTCAGCTTGCCCATTGCGTTGGCTTGCACGGTTTTCTTGCCTTTAAAATGGAAAAACGCGGACCCGGCGATCATGCCGAGATCCCTCGCGAACAGCGCCGCCGCAGCGGTCCACGGAATGTGGCCCGTGACGAGCAAGGAAACGATAACGGCGATCAGCATCGCTTTGTCGGCAAGCGGATCCAGCATCGCTCCCAGCGCCGTCATCAATCCTCTCGAACGCGCGATGTACCCGTCCAGAATGTCGGTCAAACCCGCAGCCGCAACAATGAGGAACGCCGAAATCATATGCCCGCCCGCGAACACGGCGAGGTACACGGGAATCAGCAGAAAGCGCACGGTCGTGAGCATATTCGGCAGATTCAACGTCTCCTCTCCCCCTTTTTCTTTGTGTGGAGCCGTTACCCAAGTTCCCCAACCATTATACCTCTACCCTGTGAAAAAAAAAACTGCCGCAGGTCGGGGACCAACCCGGCCGCCATCCATATTCTTTCCAAATAAAAAAGCCGGTTCCAACAAGGAACGGCTCATTCATTTGGCTATGGGCAGGCTCACGATTCGGAAAAAACAAGGTCGTACATATGCTTCCACGTTTCCCATTTCCAAACCTCGCCGGCGGGCGCTTTGCCAAATACGACATAACCGACGTACAGCCCCCCGAGCAAAGCGGCAACGCAAAGCGCGGGCACGAGACAGAAACGCAGGATGCCAAGCACGATCCGCAGGGCAACAGGACGGCGGCGGGCAGTTTTTTGCGAAGCGTCGCCTGCCGGCTTCTGCGATTCTCCGACGGTTTCCGAAGGCAGCTTCTTCATGGCATTCATCAGGCGCGCAAGTTGTTCGCCAGCTGCATCATCGTGTCACTGGACGATAATGCCCTTGCGCTCATTTGATAGGCCCGCTGGACGATGATCAGCTCGGACATCTCCTTGCCCAGCTCGACGTTCGATTGCTCCAAATAGCCCTGCATCAACCGGACGTCATTGCCTTCCTCCGGAACGACGCGGCGAACGACATCGCCTTCGTTCAGTCCCTGCGCCACAATAAACAGGTTGTCCGCTACAGGCGTAAGCACGCTCGGTTTAATCGGCTGGACCAGCTTCAGGCGTCCGACATCACGGACGTCGAAGCCGTCTCTCGAGACGGCTTGAATGTTGCCGTAAGCATCGATCCGCATCGTGTAACCGTCGGGGATGACGACCCGGCCCTCCCCGGCCGCCGTTTCGGCGATTACCGGATAGCCGTCGGCGTTCGTCAGAACGGCATCGTTATTCTCGTTGATCGTCATTTGAAAAGCGCCGTTGCGCGTAAAGGCGCGGTTGCCCAAATCGTCGACCGCCACTTCAAACAAGGCGCTGCCTTGAATGGCAATGTCGTTCACGTTGTCGGAGCGTTGGATCGGCCCTTGCGACAAGTCCGGCTGCACAAGCACCATCCGCGAGCCCCACCCTTGATTGAAGCCCAGCGGAGTCAAGCGCACCGGCTGCTCGAACGCCTCCTGCTGCTGTTTCATATTCGTCAGAAGGTCTTCGAAGGTGGCATCCTTGCGCTTATAGCCCGCCGTGTTCACATTGGCGATATTATCGGCGAGCAGGTCCAGCTTCTGCTGAAGCCCGCCCATGGAGACCATCGCATTAATCATCGAGCTGTTCATCGAACCGGCTCCTTTCTCTCACCGAAATCAGACGCGTCCGACTTCGGTTACCGCTTTTCTCAAGCTCTCGTCGTAATATTGTACCATCTTTTGATTGGATTCGTAAGCGCGCAATGCGGAGATCAAATCCACCATCGATTGGGCCGAATCGATATTGGACCGTTCGATAAAGCCTTGGCGCACCTCGAACCGGTCATTCGCGTCAACCGGCCTTACCGGAGAGCTCCCGTCCTGCAGCCGGAACTTGCTGTTTCCTTCCCGGACCAGCTTGTTCGGATTTTCCACAAGTGTCATGAGCAGCTGCCGGCCGGTATCGAGCCCGGTACGGCTGTCGATGAACCGCTGGCCGCGCGTTAGCGTGAGGTTTTCAATCGCCGTTCCCGGCTCGAATTGAATCCGCGCGTTGTTCGTGCCGAGCACATTCGAGCCGTCGGAAGTGACGAGGAAACCTTCCTCGTTCAAGGTGAACGTACCGTCACGGGTATATCTCACTTCGCCGTCCCGGTCCTGTACCGTAAAGAAAACCTGCGGCTGGAACATAACGTCCCCGTTCGCGGCTACCGCTTTGCCGGAAGCGTCGAACGTCAGCCCGGGCACTTCGATGTCGGACATGATGGCAAAGTCGGAGGCCCGCCCTGTATCGGACAAATCACCCTGCGCGTGGATCGAAAGGCTTTCCTCCGCGAATACGCCGGTATTCAAGATCCCGATGCGTTTGGCCTTCTCTCCCTGGACGCCCGTCAATTCGAGAAGCATGTCCGGGAACGAACGGGAGATTGCGTTTACCTGCTTAAAGCCAGGCGTATTGGCGTTGGATATATTGTTGGTAACGGTATCGTGCTTCCGCTGTTGGGTCATCATCCCCGCCGCGGCGGTATAAAGTCCGCGTAACATCGCTCTACTCCTTACGCTTGTCCGATTTATTCCGGTCTATACTTTATCGGTTCGGCTGCGCCTTTGATTTATAGGTCCGGCGCCCCTCCCTTGCTGCGGCCGGCCCTGCCGACGCGTTCCCCCAAACGCTCGGCCCCCGGGCCGGTCAGCCCAACTTCTTGCCGCTCACCTTATCCAGGTTGTCAAGCATAATTCCCGTCCCCTTGACAACGCAATGTATCGGATCCTCCGCGACGACGACAGGCACCCGCAATTCCTCAGACATGAGCGCATCCAGCCCGTCCAACAGCGCTCCGCCGCCGGTCAGAATGACGCCCCGGTCGATAATGTCCGCCGACAGCTCCGGCGGCGTGCGTTCAAGCACCGCCTTGGCTCCCTGCACGATCGCCGATACGGAGTCCCATAGCGCTTCCCGCACTTCTTCCGAGCGAATGTTGACGGTCAGCGGCAAGCCCGTCACCATATCGCGGCCGCGTATATCCATCGACTCCTTGCGTCCGTCCGTGTACACGGTGCCGATTTTCAGCTTGATCTCTTCACTCGTGCGTTCGCCGATCAGAAGCTTGTACTTATTTTTAATATATTTCATGATTTCGGCGTCGAACTTGTTGCCCGCCACCTTAATGGATGAAGCGGTGACGACGTCGCCCATGGACAGCACCGCGACATCGGTCGTTCCGCCGCCGATATCGACCACCATATTGCCGCTGGGCTGGAAAATATCCATTCCAGCCCCGATGGCGGCCGCCTTCGGCTCCTCCTCCAAATAGACCTCGCGGGCTCCGCTCCGTTCCGCCGCTTCCCGAATCGCCTTCTGTTCGACGGACGTGATGTTCGTCGGCGCGCAGATCAGAATGCGGGGACGACTGAACCAGGTCCGGCCGCCCACGCGTTCGATAAATGCCTTTAGCATCATTTCCGTAATTTCAAAATCCGCGATGACGCCGTCCTTAAGCGGCCGAATCGCCACGATGTTGCCGGGAGTCCTTCCGACCATGCGGTGAGCTTCTTCTCCGACCGCCAACACCCGCTTCGAATCGCTTTCGATCGCAACGACCGATGGCTCATCCAGTACGACTCCCCTTCCCTTCACATGAATGGATACGTTAGCCGTACCGAGATCGATTCCGATATCCTTGCTCAGCATATGTCGTAAGTCCTCCAGCACCATTAGTGAGATACGCGGCCGACGCATCTCCGCCACCCAAAAAATACCTGACGTTATTATTCGCCGCCTTTGGCGAAATTCCTCTATTTTTGTAGAAAATTCGTCAGCTTTTTCCGGCCGTCAGCACTTCCCGTTTTTTGTTGGGAGCTTTCTTGTATTTGATTTTCGTCGCCTCGCCTCCCCTCAAATGGCGAATCGACTTATGGTACTCGAGAATGTGCTTCACCTGATCCGCCAAATCGGGATTTATTTCCGGCAACCGTTCGGTCAAATCCTTATGAACCGTGCTTTTCGAAACACCGAACTCTTTGGCGATGGTCCGAACGGTATTTTTCGTCTCTACGATGCATCGACCGATTTTTATCGTCCGTTCCTTGATGTAATCGTGCACGCTCCCGCCTCCCAACTCGAGATAGTTTGGTACATTATATGAGGGGAGCAGGCATATATTCTTTGTAGCCAAGCGTGACAAGCCTGTTCGTACAAATATTTCGGAAAAAGGACGGGGCGGTCTTCCGGAAAACGCAAAAAGCGGGGGAGGATTCCCCCGCTTTCCTGCATTCCGGCATGCTTATTGTTCTTCCAGCAGCAGGTTGGGATTGATCGGCTTGCCGTCCTCGCGCACCTCGAAGTGCACATGCACGCCCTGATCCTTCTCCAGCTCGCTGCGCCCCGCTTTCGCGATGATCGTGCCTTGCTTCACTTCGTCGCCCACGTTGACTTTTAAGTCGCTGAGGCTTTGGTACACGGTCACCAGGTTGTCGCCGTGCGTGATTTCAACCGTATAACCGTTGGTCGGATGCTGCTCGGCCACCGTCACCTTGCCGCTCATTGCCGCCGTCACATCGAATGCGCCGTTATCCGCTTTCGCTAGATCAAGCGCCATGTGCGGCGTGAACGTCGTGCCGGAAACCAGCATCGCCTGCTCGCGTTCCTTAGCGGAAGCTTGCTCGTCGTAGAACGGAAGCGACACTTCCACTTGGCCGCGGTCGACGACAGGCCATTGCATGACTTCATTCAAGCTTGCGACTTGGAGCGCGTCTTCGTCCTGAGCGTCGGTCTTTCCATCGGCGCTGATGTTGGCTCCGGCAGGATCGGCATTCTTGGTAGTCGTCTCGGTTGTGTCCGCCCCCTGATAGATCCACATTAACGTTACGATGATTGCCGCCGCTGCCATGAATGCTGCCGGAGATACCCATTTTTTCGACAACATCCTTTTCCATGCCGACGGTGCGACGGTTTCCTGGCCCCGGTTCAATTTGGGGGCTTCTTCATTTGACTGCTTGTTTTTGTCTTGGTCATTCATTTCTTATCACCTCACTAGCCATTGTTGCCAGATAGCCGTCGTTTATACGTGAGGCGATTCATAATTTTATAGATTTGAAGCTTGTTCGATTCGGACGCCGGTGTAATAGTATTGCAGAATTTGTTCCGCCGTCTTGCCTGCCTTCGCCAAAGCGTTGGCGCCCCACTGGCTCATTCCGACCCCGTGTCCGTAGCCGTAAGTCGTAAAAACAATCCGGTCCCCGGTTACAACCCAAGTGAATTTGGAGGAAGGAAGTCCCAGCTTCTCCCTTGTATCCCTGCCCGTGAACGTATAGGCCCCGACAGCAAACTCCCGGACACGGCGCCCTTCCGTGAGACCCGTCACGCGAAGCGGCATCTTCTTCTTTTTCTTGATGCCCAGCTTTGCGTAAAACTCCTGAAGGGACATCTCCACTTCCTGCTTGTAGCGGGGAGACACCGCTTTGTCCCAAGGGCTGGGCACGCTCCGCAAATACGGCAGCGGCTGATCCCAATAGTCCTCCGAGTTTTCCGTGTAGCCGCTGCTCGTCGAGAAAAATGCCGCTTGAATCGGCTCCCCGTCATACGTCACAATAAGACCTTTGGTAGCCTCCACCGCACGCTCTATGGCGCCCAGCTTTGCTTCCGCCCCGGTCTGCCGCAGCTTTTTCAGCCTCTCCGCCGGGATATAAACCTGATCCTCCGTCGCATCGGTCACATCGTACCGGGGAGACGCTTCTCCGGCGTTCCCGGCGTTCCCGGCGTTAAGCCTTAGCTTGCGGACGATATACGTGCGCGCCGCGATCGCCTGGGCTTTCAGCGCCTCCGGTTCGAAATCCGCCGGCATTTCCCCTGCCACCACTCCTCTTACATACGCTTCGATCGGCACGGTCTCTACCCTCTGCTCGTCCGTAACCAGCACATTTACGGTTACTCGATCGATTGGCGAGCTCTCCCCCTCGTCGGGGAGCTGCGAGACCGACGGCCCGCTTTTCCGGGCGGCCGGTGCTTCCGGCACGAACCGTTCATCGCCTGTGCCGTTTGTGCCGCCCGAAGTTGCGTCGACGGGCATTTCCGTTTGCTGCGGTTGCTCTCCTTTGTCACCCGGAATGTCCCACAGAGTCAACCCCGGCAGCCATACCAATATCGACAGAAACGCGCCGCAGCCGAACGAGACCCACCAAAGAAAGGTGCTTCCGCTTCCGCCTTTGCTGCGACCTTTTTGCCGGTGCCGGAATCTCCGGCCTCGCCACCTGCTGAATGCTGCCATGCGCCCGTCCTGCTCCTTCCGTTTGCGCGATGAATTCCCGGAATCTCTTACCTCGGGACGTACTCCATTCTATGAGCGCAAATGGTAGGATAGAACGCGCCTTTAGCCGCTATCCCATTGAGTCGAAAGTACCGCATAAAGCACTTTAAGCACCTCTGTCGACCGCAATGACTTGATGCCGGTGTCCCTGTCATCCGCCCCTAATAACCACTATCCAGGGGGATTGGCATACGGTGTTTTTCTGGCCCTTTTAACCACTATCCCGTCGGCTCAGCCTGCTGTCTTTTCCAGACCTTTTAACCACTATCCCGTCGGCTCAGCATACGATTTACCCGGCGTTTAACCGTTATCGTCCAGGCCCGGATGCCATGGTCGGCAAGAGAACGCGATTTTTCCGTCCGACACTGGCCCTTGAGAATGGCAAACGGTAAGCCGCCTTGAATCGAACCTTCAAAAAACTGGATGAAACATTTCAATTCCCTATTGAAAAACGAACAAACGTTTGGTACAATAATTTCGAACAAATGTTCTTAAAAGGAGTTTGGGCCATGGGGGAACTGTCCTTAGCCGCTTTTTGTGACCGATTCGACAATGAAGAAGCTTGCGTCCGCGCTCTTGTCGATGCGAAGTGGCCGAACGGCTTCGTTTGCCCCAAGTGCGAAGGCCGGGAAGCCTACGTTATTCGCAGTCGTCGCTTGCCTTTGTTCGATTGCAAATCTTGCCGCCACCAGACGTCCGCCACGGCCGGAACCGTTATGGAAGGCAGCCGCACGTCTCTGGTGAAATGGTTCCGCTCAATGTTTCTTTTTGCCGCGCCCGGAGGAACCAATGCGGTTAGATTGGCTTCGGATATTGAGGTCACATACAAAACCGCATGGTTAATTTTGCACAAATTGAGACATGCCGTGACCAACGCAGACAAAAGCGTACCGCTATCGGGAATCGTCCGTGTGAACACGTCGACCTACGGAAGCAAGTTGAATCCTACCGTATTCCGGCTTCCGGAGGAACACCCCCTGCTTGCGGGGGCCACTCTGCATCCAGACGGCCATTTTACTTATGTGAAAATGAAGCAGGCTCCCGATTGCTATATTGCCGGCTTGTCGGTGAGCAAACATGGCGGACAAGCATTTATATCCCAGCATGTCCATCCTCAAACGACGGATCTCGTCTGCATTACCGGCAAATACGACCCCAACCGCTGCCGTCCTTTGCTGGATTTGTGCAAGCAAGCTTACCGGTGGCTAAACGATACTTTTCACGGTCTGGGCGCCAAACACCTGCAGGCTTATCTGGACGATTACTGCTTTCGTATAAATCAATCATTCCAAGGCCATAACCCTTTTGTGCGTTTATGCCGAATGTGCGCCACGACGGCCGTCATAACCTACAAATCACTTATCAATCGCGGACCGGCATTTAGTTTCCTTTACCAGCCACCTGCCATACCTGCCGGTTACGAAGAACTGCGGCCGCATTTTATCAAGTGGTATGCCAAATATACAAATGCCATCGGATTTATTGATAAGAACTCCTCACAACCTGCCGCGTTGGCATGAACCGAAGGCGTCCAAATGTACAACCGGCTTTCTTTCGCAGCGGAGATGCCTGTAACAGATCGGGATTCAATCGGCCTTCCTTTTAGGAATCATGGGGGTAGTAGGGGATGGACACAGTGCGAGCATTGTTCCCATCTGTGGATTCCCAATGGCAACGGAGACCGGCAAGCCGTACTTGACTCACCCCTGTCCCACAACCTCTGCACCTACTTCGTAATTGGAAACCATGACGCCGATACGAGCATAAATTGCCATTTTTCTGAGCGGCAGTTTCTTGAGCGGCATTTTTCTTGAGCGACAGTTTCTTGAGCGGCAGTTTCTTGAGCGACACATTTGTCGGAGCGACATTTTTCTGAGTGAAGGGGATAGTGGCTAAAAGGAACGGAAAACAGCGACGGCTTGCCGGAAAGTAAGGCGCCGCCACCCACGACTTCTGAGCCGATGGGTGAGTGGCTAAAAGGCGGCGATAGCAGCAACTCGGTGCGCCGAGGAAAGCACGGGAGTCCTTAAACGCAAAAAGAGAGGACGGCTGTCCTCTCCTGCTCCTATCTTTTTATGCCCAGGTCGGTTGAATTTTTAGCCGGGCTACTTCTTTGTCGCGTGAGAATGCGGATGCGGCTTCCACCTCTTCAGCTTCGCTAAGGTTCTCCTCCAGGTTCAGTTCGATTGCTGCGGCGTTGACGGCAGCCACCATTTCCTCCGTTTCAACCGGAACAAGCTCTTCGCGCCGAATGTCCGCACCGAGTGCCGCCAGCTTCTGCGTAATGCTGACGTAACCGCGGTCAATGTGATGCGTACCGGTAATTTCGGAGACGCCTTCCGCCCGCAAGGCGGCACAAATCAGTGCGGCTCCCGCGCGAAGATCCGTTGCGCACACGTTCGCACCCTTAAGGCCTGTTCCGCCTGAAACGATTGCCGAACGTCCCTCAACCTTAATTTGCCCATTCAGCTTCTTAAATTCTTCGACATGCATAAAACGGTTTTCAAAAACGGTCTCGGTAACGACGCTGGTTCCTTCGGAGACCATCAGAAGCGCCATCATCTGGGATTGCATATCGGTAGGGAAACCCGGATGCGGCAGCGTCTTAACGTCGACCGCCTTCAACGGCCGATCGGTCACGACCCGAATACCGTTCTCGCCTTCTTCGATCGTCACACCCATTTCCTGCAGCTTGGAGATGACAGGGGCCAGGTGGTCGGCAATTGCATTTTCAATGTAGACGTCACCGCCCGTAATGGCAGCCGCTACCATGTACGTACCCGCTTCCACACGATCGGGAATAACGTTATGCGCCGTGCCTTTCAAAGCGTCGACGCCTTCGATACGGATCATGCCGGTACCGGCGCCGCGCACTTTGGCTCCCATGGCATTCAGGTAATTGGCGAGATCGACGATTTCCGGCTCTTTCGCCGCATTCTCGATCGTCGTTGTTCCCTCGGCCAAGGTGGCGGCCATCATAATGTTTTGGGTAGCGCCGACACTGGCCACATCCAAATATATTTTCGCGCCTTTAAGACGTCCGTCGTTTCTGCTCGCTTCGATAAAACCATGGCCAAGCGTAATTTCCGCTCCCATCGCTTCAAAGCCTTTCAAGTGCTGGTCGATAGGCCTTGTGCCGATGGCACAGCCGCCAGGCAGGGATATACGCGCACGGCCCAAACGTGCCAGCAGCGGACCCATCACCAGGAATGAAGCTCTCATCTTGCGCACAAACTCATATGGTGCTTCAACGGCATGAAGCTTGGACGCGTCAATGCGGGCCGTGTCCGTGTCGAACGTAATGGCCGCGCCCAAAGACGCCAATACTTGATGAAGAGTGATGACATCGTCCAAAAGAGGAACGTCGATTATTACACTTTCGCCTTCTTGAGCCAATAATGATGCCGCAAGTATCGGGAGTACGGAATTTTTTGCTCCGTTAACTCTTACCGTACCCGATAGCCGCCGACCACCGCGGACGATTATTTTACTCATCTTTGGTCCCCCCGCGCGCTGTAATTTCCATTTCACATCTTAACATTTCCTTACACAAATCGACAAGAACTATTTTTAAATTTGCTAGGCTTGCCGATAATTGGTTACAGATCCCACATAATTTGGAAGGCCATTCTACATCTTTCGTCTGTGTTCAAACTTTTCGGTCCGTCATGTATTACCCATTGTTGACTTTTTTCGTCCGGCTTATTCGACAAGGTAGCGCAGCATCTGAGACCAGTTCAGGTAGTCCAGAATAAATCGGGCGAACCCGTGACCCAGTACAATCGCCAACATGACTTGCAGCATTTTGGCTTGCGGGCTTTTGGGCCGTTTGAGAAAAGGCTCCAGCTTCAACTCCTGAAGCACCACCCAAGCCAAATAAATGCTTAATAACGTCACCGCTATCGACAACAGTCCGTTAAATCCGAGCGAATCGAATTCCATCCGCTTCCCTTCAATCCTTTCCGGCGAGCGCCCTGTAAATCATTGAACTGAATTCCGCCCGGCTTGCAGTTTCATCCGGTTTCACCGTGTTCCCCGGGTAGCCGCCGATAACACCGGCTTGCCGCAGCCGGTAAAGCATCGGCGCCGCCCAATGGTCACGGTCCAAATCGGCGAATGGCGCGCCGCTGACGGCAAGTGGTTTCATGCCGAGCGCCCGGCCCAGCATCACGGCGATTTCCGCTCTGGAAATCAGTCTCTGCGGCGCAAACGTGCCGTCCGGCAAGCCGGCAAGCCATCCCTGGGCTTCCGCAGCCGCAATCGAACCGCCGGCCCAATATCCTTTCGGCACATCCGGAAATGAAGCGGCGGATCGCTTGGTTCCCTTGCCAAAAGCCCGTACGACAATCGCGACCGCCTCGGCTCTCGAAATACCCTTATCCGGCTCAAAACGGTAATCGCCGGTTCCTCCGACGATACCTCTTTGGTTAAGAGATATGATGGCAGCCTGGGCCCAATGCTTGTCGATGTCGCGGTAGCCGGCTACCAGCAGATCCGCTTCGGTCTTGAATCGGTAATACCGGTTATCGAACGGCATGTCTGCGGTTACTTTCACATAATAAGTTCCGGGTTCGAACAAACGGTCCGTCGATGCCTCGTTCGAGCCTGCTTCAGGCTGGACGGCATACAACAGCTTTTGCCTTTTGTCATACACCTCGAACCTCATGGCCTTGGCTCCTGCAATATCAGATAACGTCATGGTCAAGATATACGGTTTGTTCAGCCTCAACTGGAACCAATCCTGATCGCCCGGTTTACTGATTACGCCGACGTACTCCGTTCCGGGAGATATGGGCGTCGAGGCAAACGCGCGATCGTTCGGTTCGTTCGGATCGACATATCGTGTCTGTACAAGCAGGCTTAGCTTGTAAGCGCCGGGTACCGGGCTAGCTTCCGCCGCAGACGCATTATGTACCCGAATGTAATATTTGCTGCCCGGCGTAACCGTTATAGTCGGTGATCGTTCGCTCTCACCGTCCCCATAATCATCCACATAAACTTCCGCTTCCCCCGTTTTTTGAATCGTGAACGCAGGATCGATACGGACGGTATCGGTCTCAAGCTCGACCTTGAAGGAACCGGCTTGCGTGAACGTCACGGTATACCAATCCTTGTCGCCGGTTTGATGGAAGTTGCCTGCAACGGCCTGTGTCTGCGGCGCCAAAGTAAAGGCCTCGTAATTTCTGTCATTCCGCTCGTAGCCGTCTTCCGCCATACGAAATTCAGCTGTAATCAGATACGGGATAACGCCCTCCCGTTTGGCATCGGTGAACTGCACGTTTACATAGTTTACGCCTTTCCTAACCTGCCATTCCACGGTCTTATTACCTATCTTGACGTCTGTCTCCCCCTTGACCCGCTCCGCGTCGTATTGACTGATTCGTACGGGCGGCAACGGCGTTCCGGGATCCGCAAGTCCTTGAAAGGATAAGACCAAAGTCCCATCATAAGGCGCATTAATTTTGTACCAATCGCGGTCGGCGCCACCGTTCAGCGCAGCTGCATTCCGGTCGTTCAAAGGCAGCGGACCCGCTGTTTGCCGGCTATTGTTCGGTTCAAACACATCGTCCTTCAGCTTCGCCGTGAGCGCTGCATCAAGCTGGAGCAGCCCGTATCCGCTGCGCTCGTCACGACCGGCAATTCCGATATCCTTAGCCGTTTGCTTCAGCAATTCCAGCACCTGATAAGGCTTGAAGTCCGGATATTTCATCCATACCAACGCAGCTGCGGCCGCCGCTTGCGGAGCCGCCATCGAAGTCCCTTCTTGACTTGTATATCCCCCGCCCAAGGCCGTCGTGTAAACATTCCAAGAAGCAGCCACATCGATTTCGGGACCCGGGTTCGAGCGTTTCTCCGGTGTTCCGCCCGCCGTTGCGCCGGAGACGGCGAGCACTGTCGGATAAGCGGCCGGATATTTCACCGCGGCTTTGCTGCCGAGCAGTTCACCGTCATTGCCGGCGGCTGCCACAAGAAGCACTCCTTTGCTCTCGGCGTATTGAACGATATCCCGCATGTAAGGCGAGTAGCGGTATAAACCGACCGACAATACGACGATTTTGGCGCCACGGTTGACGGCGTACAAAATCGCTTCCCCAAGGCGATCCTCGTCTCCAAAGCCGCGGTTGTCCAGCGCTTTGATCGGCATAATGCCGGCCTTCCAAAGAATGCCCGCCGTCCCGATCCCGTTGTTCCCGATAGCGGCCACAACGCCGGCAACATTCGTCCCGTGGCCGTTGTCGTCCTCGGGCGGTTTGCCGGGCTCCACAAGATTTGTCCCCGCGACCAAATTAGCCTGAAGGTCGGGATGGTCCAGATCGACACCGGTGTCCACAAGCGCGATCGTGATATCCGTTCGTTTGTCTGTCAACGTCCATGCCTTGTCCGCGCGGATTTGCCGTAAATAGGCCTGCTTGTCGAGCTCCGGATCGTTAGGCTCGTCGTTGGCGGCCAACAGCCGCACCGTCCCATTCGGCTGCACATACTCGACTCCGTCCGTCTTGCGAAGCTGAGCGAGCCATAGTCCAAGGTCGACACCCGGATTCGGCCGCACGACCTCCACGTTCGTTTGCTCTTGGCGGTGCAGAACCGTTGTGCCGGGCAGCTTACGGGCATCCCCGGTTGTCTCCCACTTCAGCAGCCAGCTCTTCGTCCGCTCGCCCGACGCGACCGCCGCGATTTCAGAATCCGGCGGTACAGCCGCTGCCGCCGCCGGCGGGATCGGGAGAGTCGCCGCCAGCAAAAGACATACGAGTCTCCCGGCGATTCCAGGCATCTTAAGGCCTAGACGACAACGGCGCTTTTCCCCCTTATTCAGTTGTTCCGACGTCGTAAACGATCTTGAAAAACGAAAAATATTTTTCATTCTATTCAGCCTTTAACCGTTGGATTCCCGTATGAAACGATTCGCGGTTCCGCTCCACTCCTATTATACGATACAGCGGCTTGCCGTTCTCTATAATGTTTTTTTAAATTTAAGGCGCCCTTCGAAAAAGCGGAAGCCGGCCCTTCCCGGGACCGGCTTCGACTATCAGGGATTATGGCGCCTTTGCTATTGGAATATGAACAAATCGGCCGGCAGCGATACGGTATATTGAATCCATTCCATCACCGGACTCGGAAACAAGCCGAGCGCAAGCGTAGCCGCCGCGCAGATCCACAGCGTCAATCCGGCCGATACCGGCATCCGGATCGGCTCCCCGGCATCGCCCGTGCGGAGAAACATCTGCCGGATGATCGAGAAATAAAAGTAATAAGAGATCACGCTGGTCACGATCATGATGCCAGCAAGCCAATAATCTTCGTGGCCCGCCGCGCTCAGCAGAATGAACAGCTTTCCGAAGAAGCCCCCGGACACCGGCAATCCTGCCAGCGAGAGCAGCAGAACGATCATCGCCGCAGCCGTCCAAGGCGCCCTGTAGTACAGTCCCGCATAACCTTTCAACTCATCGTGTCCGGCCGAACGGCCGACGACGGACAGAACCGCGAAAACGCCGATATTCATGAAGACGTACGCGATCAAGTAAAACATAAACTCGCCGATATTGCTCGTTTGCAGAGGAGTCATACCGACCGCAATCGGGACCAGCAGATCGCCCGCATTCGCCACGCCGGACAGAGCCATCAGCCGCTTCAAATTGCGCTGCCTGAGGGCAGCCGTCGTGCCGACAATCATCGCTGCCGCCGCCAGAACCTTCATCGCAAAAAACAGATCAGGCCCAAAATTCCTCACCGCGTCGCTGACATCGGGCGCCTTCCCGCCGGTGAACATCTCCGTCTGAAACAATACGGTCGAATGAAACAGGCGCAGCATGGCCGCCAGCGCCGCACCCTTGGATACGACGGCAAGGAAGGCGGTAATCGGAGCGGGAGCGCCTTGGTAAACGTCCGGCGCCCATGCGTGGAAAGGCGCGGCCGCGATTTTGATGGCGAAGCCTCCGAGCACGAAGAAGAAGCCCAGATAGAGCAGCGCTTCGTAATCCGTCAAAGCGGAGCCCAGCGCCGCGGCTATGCCGCCAAAGTTCGTCGTTCCCGTTACCCCGTAGATATAGGACATGCCGAACAGGATAAAGGCGGATGAAATACCGCCGAGCACGACGTACTTGAACGCCGCTTCGGAAGATTTCACAGACCGTTTGCGGATGCCCACCAGCACGTAGGTGGAGATGCTCAGCAGCTCCAGGCCGACGTAAAGGGTAATCAGATCAGCGGTCGAGCTCAGGATCAGCGCCCCCGCCGCCGCGGGAAGCAGCAGCGTGTAAACCTCGCCCTTGTCCGCGATCGCATCGTCCCGATTAACCGATTGGATCCCCATGAGAATAATAAGGGCGGATGCGGTTAGCAGGACGATTTTGAGTATATTCCCCAGGTCGTCGACCCGGTAGCTGTCGCCGAGCAGCCGAACAACCTCCGTACCGGGCGAGCCGTCCAACGGATTCATCGCAATCATTTGCAGCACGACGAAGAAGAGGGACAGGACAACCCCCGCAAGCGACAGCCAGCCTGTGAAGCTGCGGCTGTACCTGCTTGGAACCGCAAGATCAAGCAGCGTGATGATAATCGCCACTGCCACCAGCGTCATTTCAGGGAGAAGGTAAGCCGCATCGTTCCATGTTAATCCTGTCAAAGCCTGTGCCTGATCCATGCGCCTACCCCCCAACCCTGGAATTCAATTGTTCAAAAAGCCGGTCAAATCCATACTGCAGCGAATCGGTCAAGATCGACGGGTAAACGCCGAGCAGCAGAATGAAAGCCAGCAGCGCAATCATCGGAACCGCTTCGATCAAGCGGGCATCCTTAAGCGCGGCATAACGATCCGGCAGCGGGCCGAACGTAATTTTCAACACGCTCCTCAGTATGTAAACGGCCGTCAATATAACGCCGATCGCGGCAATGGCCGTCAGCCATTTCATGGAATCGAACAGGCCGAGGAACGACAGGAATTCGCCGACGAAGCCCGACAGGCCGGGCAAACCGAGCGAGGCCATTCCGGCCGTCAACAAAACGCCGCTCATGAACGGCAGCGAGCGGGCGAGTCCGCCGAGCTCCTGCAGCTCCGTCGTGCCGGTTCGCTCATGCAGGCTGCCAACAATGAGGAACAGCAGCGCCGAGATCAGGCCGTGGGACACAAGCTGGAACACCGCTCCCTGCAGGCCGATTTCGTTAAGCGAGGCGATCCCCAGCAGCACGATGCCCATGTGGCTGATCGAGGAATAGGCGAGCACGAGCTTGAATTCATTTTGGACGAAAGCCACGATAGCCCCGTACAAAATGTTCGCTGCGCCCAGCAGCGCAATAACGAACGCCGCATCGTCCGCCTGCTGCGGGAATAGAAAGACGCCGAAGCGAAGCAGGCCGTACGCGCCCATTTTGAGCAGGACGCCGGAGTGAATCATGACGACCGACGGCGGAGCCTCGGCATGGACGCGCAGCATCCAGGTATGGAAAGGCAGCACGGGCAGCTTGATCGCAAATGCGGCAAAAATCAGAATAAATACGGTCCAGCGCATGCCTTCCGACATGAAAAACGGATTGTCCCCATTCATCTGCTCATCCGGGAGATTGACGTACGCGGAAGGATCGGCAAGGTTCGCCAGGATCGTTTCGTAATTGCCGCTGTAAACCAATCGTAACGTCTCGCCGTCCTGAACGGACTGGAATCCCGCGTTCACGATCAGCAGCACGAACGCGATCAGCATAATCGCCGAGCCGATGCCGTTGTAGATCAGGAACGTGTTCGCGGCTTTTTCCCGATTGAAGAAGCCCCAAATGGCGATCAGGAAAAACAACGAGATGAGCGTAAGCTCGAAAAACAGGAAAAACAAGATGAGGTCGCGGGCCAGAAACACACCGAGCATGCCCGTTTCCAGCAGCAGAAACCAGATATAGAACGCCTTCCAGCGCTTTTTGATATGCACCGACGCGAGCGCGGCCATGGTCGTCACCAGCGCCGCCAGTACCGCCAGCGGAAGCGACAGCCCGTCCGCAGCCAGACGATACTGGAACTCATACACGTAGGAGGTCACACCGTTCAATGCTTCGCTGTTAAGCGCGGCCTGGATCCACGCGGCTTGCTCGACGTATACCCCGCTCGGCTCCGCACTCGGATCATACTGGGCAAACAGCCACAGAGACAATGCGAGCGGCACAAGCGTCGTCACCAGCGCCGCCGTTCTCAGCGAGCGGCTGTTCGCTTTCGGCAGAAAGAGCAGCACCAATATGCCGATCAGGGGCGAGAAGGTAAGCACGGTCAGCCATGGAATCTGTTCGGGCATTACCAAAACCTCCTTCCGGCGATCGCCAAGATGAGCGCAAGCAGTCCGACTACGGTCCATAAGCCGTAGGTTTGCATTTGGCCGTTCTGCATGCGAATGCCGGCGCGTCCGACCCATAACGCGGCTCCGCTTACGAGCCGGACGGCGCCCGCGACGACATACGTATCGAATGCGTCAAGCGCCCGGGCGGCCGCCCGCAGGCCCGCGGTAAACACCGCATGATACATCTCGTCGATATAATACTTGCGCTCCAGCAACCGGACGAGCCACGGCACCCTGGAAGCAAAGGCGTCGCGGGAAATCGTTCCCTTGACGTAGACCAGCCATCCGAGATAGATGCCCAGCAGGCCGATCGCCGTCGATACGACGAGCACCAGCCCGCTGCTGGCGTGTGCGGCTTCTTCCCCCGTCAACCATTCTCCCAGCAAGCCCATGCCCGCCCAAGGAAGCTCGACGAAGCCCGCCAGAGCGGCGAACACGGCCAGCACGATCAGCGGAATCGTCATGACGGCCGGCGATTCATGCGCCTTGTCCGCGGCTGCCGATTTCCCCGCGAACACGAGGAAGAACAGGCGGGCCATATATAAGGCCGTAAATAATGCCGCCACGATGCCGACCACGAACAGGAACGGATTTGACTCCAGCACCGCTGCCAGGATGGCGTCCTTCGACCAGAAGCCGGAGAACGGCGGAATGCCGGACAACGCCAACGCGCCGATCGCGAACGTCCAGGCGGTGACTTTCATTTTGCGGCCCAAGCCGCCCATCTCCTGGATGTTCTGCGTGTGTGCACCGTGAATGACGCTGCCTGCCCCAAGAAAAAGCAGAGCCTTGAAGAACGCATGCGTGAACAGGTGGAAAATGGCGCCCGTCAGCGATCCGACGCCCAACGCAAGCATCATATAGCCTAGCTGGCTGACGGTGGAATAAGCCAGAATACGCTTGATGTCGTTCTGCACAAGCCCGATCGTCGCCGCGAAAATAGCGGTGAACGCGCCCACGTAAGCAACGGTGTCCATAGCGGCCGGCGAGGCCTCGAAAATGCTGTACGTGCGGGCCACGAGGAACACCCCGGCGGCAACCATCGTTGCGGCATGGATCAGGGCGCTGATCGGCGTCGGGCCTTCCATCGCGTCCGGAAGCCAGACATGGAGCGGGAACTGGCCGGACTTGCCGACGGCCCCGACGAAAATCAGGATGGCGATCAGCGTCGTAATGCCTTCCGTGATCGTCCCCGTCTGGCCGAACACGTTCTGGATCGCGGCAAAGCTCAGATCATGCTCCGGCATATACCAGAACAACAGAAGCACGGCAATGAGCAGTCCGACGTCCCCGATCCGGGTGACGATAAAAGCCTTCTTCGCCGCCGCTCTCGCTTCAGGCTTCGCATACCAGAAGCCGACCAGCAGGAACGAACAGACGCCGACAAGCTCCCAGAAAATATACAAGGTCAGCAGGTTATCGGCGAGCACCAGGCCGAGCATCGAGAACGTGAACAGCGCCACGTAGCCGAAGAAAACGGTAATCCGCTCGTCCTCTTTCATATAGCCGACCGAATACAGATTAACGAGGAATGCGACGACAGAGACGACGAACAGCATGAGCGCCGACAGATTCGTCACATCATAGCCGGCGTTCAGCTGGAAGCTGCCGATCGTGATCCAGTCAAAGCTGTAGTTGTACTCGGCCGAATCGCCGGCCGTCATCCGCTCAAAAAGCACCAACACGGACAAAACAAGCGCCGCGAGCGAGCCCAGCGTTCCCACGAGCGTTCCCGCCGAACGCATGCCGCGGCCGAAAGCCGTCAGCACAAGAAACGAGAGGAGCGGGAAAACCGGGATAAGCCATGCGTATTGCGAATATACGGTAACGGGTTCCATCGCTTACCTCCTCATCTCATTGTACTCGTCGACGTTGACCGTGCCGCGCGCGCGGAACAGTGCGATCAGAACGGCGATGCCGACCGCCACCTCCGCGGCTGCCACCGAAATCGTGAACAGCGAGAAAATTTGGCCGGTGAGCGAGGGAACGACGCCGTATTTGGAGAACGCGACCAAATTGAGATTGACCGCGTTCAGCATCAGCTCGATCGAGATGAGCACGATCACCGCATTCCTTTTCGTCAGCGCGCCGTAAAGCCCGATGCAGAAAAGAATGGCGGCCATAGTCAAATAGGACGGCAGCATCTCATTCCGCCTCCTTCCTCGCCAGAACGATCGCGCCGATAAACGCGACGGTGAGCAGCACCGACACAAGCTCGAACGGAATGACGTATTGGGTAAAAAGCCGCTTGCCGATTTCCATCGTATTGTCCGCGCCTGCCGTCAATGCGGCGTTCGGCTCCGGAAAAGTCGTCACGCGGATCGCGTAGAACAGGATGCCGAACAGGCAGAGCGCGCCGATCGCCGACACGATTTCCTGCACGGGCCGTACCGGCTCCTCCTGCACGGCTTCATGCCTGGTCATCATGATGCCGAAAATCATCAGAATCGAAACGGCGCCCGCGTAGATAAGCACCTGGACGAAGGCGACGAATTCGGCCTCCAGCACGACGAACATGCCGGCCAGTCCGAGAAACACCGCCGCCAAAGAGACGACCATATGCACGACCTTGGCCAGGGTAAGCATCAGGACGGAGCCGCCGATCATGATCACCGCAAACACGAAAAACGCAACCAGCTCTCCCGTCAGTTCAACGTTGAACATCGGTTATTTGGCGCCCCCTTTTTGCGGCGCGCCGATGTTGTTGTTGTCCTTGCGCACGTTTGTGTCGTTCCCGCTCAGCCATTCCATATCCTTGAACAGATCGTCGCGGCTGTAAGCAGCCAGCTCGAAATTGTTCGTCATCACGATCGCCTCGGTCGGACAGACCTCGGTGCACAGATCGCAGAGGATGCATATTTCAAAGTTGATGTCGTAGGTGTCGATGACCTTGCCCTTCTTCTCCGGATCGGGATTCGGCTTGCCGGTGAGCGTGATGCACTCCGTCGGGCATACGCGCGCGCATTGGTTGCAGACAATGCATTTATCCGGCTCGAAATATTGGATCCCCCGAAAACGGTCGGGCATAACGAGCGGCTGGTCCGGATAGGAATAGGTAACCTTCTTCGCCGTCATCGATTTGAAAGTGACGCCCAGCCCCTTCAATAATCCTTTCATTTCCGTCTCCCCCGTTACCTTTTAATGAAAAGCTCCATGTACGCGGCCGTGACGAAAATGTTGAGGATCGCCAGCGGCAGCAGCACCTTCCAGCCAAGGCCCATCAGCTGGTCGACCCGCACGCGCGGGAACGTGGCGCGCAGCCAGAAGAGGAAAAAGACGATGCACAGAAACTTGAGCGCGAACCAGATAATGCCCGGCACGAAGTCCAGAAACGGCGCCGGCGGATGCCAGCCGCCAAGGAACAGCACCGTCGTCAGCGACGCGATTGCGAAGACGTACACATACTCGGCAAGCATGAAGAAAGCGAAGCGGAATCCGCTGTATTCGACGTGATAGCCGGCAACCAGCTCGGACTCGGCCTCGGGCAGGTCGAACGGCGTACGATTAAGCTCGGACACGGCCGCAACGATAAACACGCCGAACCCGATCAATTGCGGCAGGAAGTTCCATTGCCAGAACCAGCCGCCCCCCTGGCCCTCGACGATCGACCGCAGGCTCATACTGCCCGTCAGCATCACCGTCCCGACGATGGAAATGACGAGCGGCACTTCATAGCTGATCATCTGAGCCGCCGAGCGCATGCCGCCGAGCAGCGCATACTTGTTGTTCGACGCCCAGCCGCCCAACACCATCGCGAGCGTCGAGATGCCCGACAGCGCCACATAATACAGCACACCGACGTTCAGGTCGGCGAAATACAATCGGTTCGTATACGGAATCACCGCGAGCACCGCGAACGCCGGAATGTAGCAAAGCGCCGGCGCCAGAATGAACAGGACCCGGTCCGCTTTGCGCGGAATCGTATCCTCCTTCAGCAGCAGCTTCCCGATATCCGCCAACGACTGGAGCAGCCCCAGCGGGCCGACCCGATTCGGTCCTTTGCGGAACTGCATCCAGCCGATCACCTTGCGCTCGAAATAGATCGCGTAAGTCACGAAGCCGAGCACAACGGCCAGCATGACCACAGCAAGCAGGAAGAAGATTAAAGCATTCCCCCACGTGAGCTGCTCCAATAATCTGTCGCCCATCAGCAATCAACCTCCCCGACGACGATATCGATACCGCCCAATATAGTGATCAGGTTCGTCATCGTCTCGCCGACGAGCAGCTTCGGCAAGATTTGCAGGTTCACGAACGAGGGACGGCGGAATTTCAGCCGGTAAGGCTCGGCTTTGCCTTTGGACACGATGTGGCAGCCGATCTCGCCGCGCGGCGACTCGATGCGCACATACGTCTCGCCGGCAGGCGGCCGGATGGCGCGCGGCACCTTGCCCATCGTCTCGCCTTCGAAAGGAAATTGCTCCACCGCCTGCTTCAGGATGCGCAGGCTTTGGCGGATCTCTTCCATCCGGATCACATAGCGGTCGTAGCAATCGCCGTTCGTTCCGGTCGGCACGTCAAACTCGAACCGGCTGTACAGGCTGTACGGCTCGGCCTTGCGCAAGTCCCAATCGACGCCCGTGCAGCGCAGATTCGCGCCGGACAAGCCGTAGTCGATCGCGGTCTGCGCATCGTACGCGCCGATCCCCTTGATCCGCGCAAGAAAAATTTCATTGCCGCTGACCAGATCGTGGTATTCCAGCAGCTTTTTTTCCATGTAAGGCACAAAGTCGCGCACCTTGTCGATCCAGCCCGGAGGAGCGTCCCACTTCACGCCGCCTACGCGCATGTAGTTATAGGTGAGACGCGCGCCGCACAGTTCATTGAACAGGTCGACGATGATCTCGCGGTCGCGGAAAGCGAACAGGAACGGGCTCATGGCGCCGATGTCGAGCAGGTAGGTTCCCCACCAGACAAGATGGCTGGCGACGCGCTGCAGCTCCATGACGATAAGGCGCAGAAACTCGGCGCGTTCCGGCACCTCGAGCCCCATCATCGTCTCCACCGCGTGGCACAGCACATAGTTGTTCGTCATCGCGGACACGTAATCCATCCGGTCCGTATAAGGGATGATTTGCGTAAAATTCAGATTCTCGGCCAGCTTCTCCGTGCCCCGATGCAAATAACCCATGACGGGGATCGCCTCGGTGATCACTTCGCCGTCCAGCTTGACGATAATGCGGAAAACGCCGTGCGTGCTCGGATGCTGAGGACCGACGTTCAGCAGCAGTTCTTCGGTACGGATCACGTCTTTACACCTCCGGATCGAGCGGTACGTAGTCTTTGCGCAGCGGATGGCCGACCCAGTCGTCCGGCATCATGATGCGCCGCAAATCCGGATGGCCCGGAAAATCGATGCCGAGCAGATCGTAGATTTCGCGTTCGTTCCAATTGGCCGTGCTCCACACGGCCACGACCGAAGGGATCGACGGGTTGTCGCGGTCGGTCTTCACCTTCACCGCGAACTCGCGCTTCGTATCGAGCGAAATGAGATGATAAACGGCTTCCAGATGCGTCTCGTAATCGACGCCGGAAACGTTCCGCAAATAGTCGCAGCCCAGCTTGGCGTGCGACTTCAGCAGCTCGGCGGTTGCGAGCCAATGCCCGGCACGGATGACGAGCGTCGGCATATCGCCGTTCAGCTCGTTGATCGAAGCCTCCTCGACCGCGTCCGCATGCACGAGCGTCTTGATCAGCTCCACCGCCTCGTCAAGCAGCGGCTGCTTCGGCGACGGCGCCTTCGGCTCCGCCGGAGCCGCCGCCTCTTCGGCCGCCTTCGCGGCGGCGCGGGCTGCGCGGGCCTCGGCAGCCGCCTTCAGCTTCGCTTGCTTGTCGGCGTCGGCGCCCTCGGCGGCAGGCGGCGGATTCACCGGCTCCCGCTCATCGCCGGATCCGCTCTTCTTGTTCTCTTCGCTCACCGGCCCGTCACCCGCTTCCCGGTCTTCGCTTCATAGCGGATTTTCTCCTGAAGCTTGTTGATGCCGTAGATCAGCGCCGCCGGGTTCGGCGGGCAGCCCGGTATGTACACATCGACGGGCACGATCTGGTCGACGCCCTTCATAACGGCGTACGACTTCACATAAGGTCCGCCCGCCGTCGCGCAGGAGCCCATGGCGATGACCCACTTGGGCTCGGGCATCTGGTCGTACAGCCTGCGGAGCAGCGGTCCCATCTTCTTCGTCACCGTGCCGGCGACGATCATGACGTCCGACTGCCGCGGCGAGGTGCGGAACATCACCCCGAATCGATCCAGATCGTAGTGGGACGCGCCCGTGCCCATCATCTCGATCGCGCAGCAGGCGAGGCCGAACGTCAGCGGCCAGAGCGAGTTGCTTCGCGCCCATGCCTTGAGCTGCTCGAGCGTCCCCATAAACACGTTGCGTTCCAGCTCCGTCCGCTCCTCCGGCGTAATCGACTCTAAACGGAATTCCATTTCAGCACCTTCTTCTTCCAAGCGTAGAGTAGCCCAACCAGCAGCAGGGAGACGAAAATCAGCATTTCAACAAGCACAAACAGGCCAAGCTGCTTATACGCAACGGCCCATGGATATAAGAAAACGGTTTCCACATCAAAAATAACAAACATTAACGCAAACAGGTAATAGCGGATATTAAACCGCACTTGCCCTTCGCCGACCGGTACGTTGCCGCTCTCGTACGTCGTCCGCTTCTCCTCCGTCGGCTTGCTCGGCCGCAGAAAACGGCCGATGGTCAGCGCCGTCACGGGGAGCAGGATGCCGAGCAGGATGAAGATGGATACGATCACATAGTTGTTGATGTACTTCTCCATTCAATCGCCTCCGTGCGTAGGATATCGGCCCGGCCGCACCGGTTCCGATGCAAAATTCCTTCACAATTATAGCAAAAGCATTCCGGGACGTCTATGACGGAGTTGTCTTGCGGAAGCGCTCCGTCATGCGAAAAACGCCCCGCCGCGATCCGGCCCGGATCGGGGGAAGCGTTCGTCTTGTGTGTACAATCGAGTGTCGACCCGACATTGTGACGGACGTCACACAGGCACGGCGGCCCCGAATTGGGCGCGATGCAGCCGCGCATATACCCCGTCCCGGGCGATCAGCTCATGATGATTGCCCTGCTCGGCGATGCCGTCCTCGGTCACGACGACGATCCGATCGGCGCCCTGAATCGTTGCCAGCCGATGGGCGATGACCAGCGTCGTCCGGTTCACCGCCAGCTCCTCCAGCGCCTGCTGAATCACCTTCTCCGTCTCGATGTCGAGCGCAGACGTCGCCTCGTCCAGAATCAGGATCGGCGGATTTTTAAGGAACATCCGCGCGATGGCCAGCCGCTGGCGCTGTCCGCCGGACAGCTTCAGCCCCCGCTCGCCGATCACGGTGTCGAGACCGTCCGGCAGGCCGGCGAGCATCCCCTCCAGATGCGCCCGGCGCGCCGCATCCAGGATGTCCGCTTCGGAGGCGCCCAGCCGTCCGTACGCGATATTTTCGCGAATGGTGCCGTTGAACAGAAACACATCCTGCTGCACGATCCCGATCTGCGCCCGCAGCGACCGCTGCGTCATCCGCCGGATATCGATGCCGTCGATCGTAATTTCGCCCTCATCCGCCTCATAGAACCGCGGGATCAGGCTGCATACCGTCGATTTGCCCGCCCCGGAAGGACCGACGAGCGCAACCGTTTCGCCCGCCCTAATGGAAAGGTTTACGCGATCCAGTACGCGGTTGTGCAGGTCATAGCCGAAGGAGACGTTGCGGAACTCGATATCGCCGCGCAGTCCGCCGACCTCCACAGCCCCCGGCTCGTCCTTAACGTCCGGCTCCGTATCGATCAATTCGCAATATCGATGGAAACCCGCCATGCCCTTCGGATACATCTCCTTCGGGGCGTTGATCTTGTCGATTGGCTTCAGAAAAAATATTCACATACAGCAGGAAGCCGACCAGCTCGCCGTACGTGATGCACCCTTGAAAAGCATACCACGCGCAGCAGACCAACACGATGATCGTGATCAGCCGCGTCAGCATGTATATGCCGGACGCGCTGAACGCGAGATACGAGCGCAGCTTCGCCCGCCGGAAGCGGGCGTTGTCGGCGCCGAACCGTTCGATCTCGAGCGCTTCGTTCCCGAACGAATTCACCACGCGGATGCCGGAGACGCTGTCCTCGACGCGCGCGTTCACCTTGGCGATGCTCGCGAACATCTGCGTTGCCGCACGGTTCAGTTTCATGTTGAAATACGCGATCATCCACACCAGCACCGGCACGACCGCGAACATAATGAGCGACAGCTCACAGTTCACCGTCCACACGATGCCGAAAGCGCCTGCGAACGTCATCAGCGCGATAAACAAATCCTCGGGCCCGTGATGGGCCATTTCGCCGATGTCGAACAAGTCGTTCGTAATTCGGGATAGAAGATGGCCGGTTTTCGTATTGTCGAAATAACGGAAGGAAAGCTTCTGCACATGATTTTCCAGAGGTTGATGAGCAAGAAATTCCCCCCATAATAAAGAGATTTGCGGTATCTGTCAAGGCATGGTCCCGCGATAGACGCATATATGAAAATGTTCGCCCTTTTCAGGACGAGCATCGGGTAAAGACTCTGGTTTTTGCTAGAGGAACCAGAGGTAAGCTTGGATCCAGTGAAGAGTTGAGGTCGACCCGGTATCATCAATGTAAACGCTGATGGACTTATGTACCTTTCAATTGCAAATTGTCACCTTGCTTCTTGTTGCGATATCTAAGTAACGAAGTAATCAACAAGAAGCCTATGAGCGTTCCAAATGTGTTGAGTACAAAATCAGTGATACTCAACATTCTGCCAATAGGTAAAAAATATTGCATCACTTCAATAATCAAAGAAAAGCCCATGCACAAGAGAACGGTTTTTATGTGTCCGTTCAAACGAAATGTTAGAAAAAACGCTAACACCACGTACATTAGCACATTGATCATATATTCAACATCACCTTGAAATAAAGGGCTTAATCTTAGTTTAATGCTGTATTGATAGGTAGCATACATATTGGATGGACTTATCGTGACAAATAGCATTACCAAAACCACACAGGCGATCATAAATTCTTGAAAGGTTTTTCTTAATGTTGCTTTTTCTGGTTGTCCTCGCTTAATTCTCGAAAAATAGATAGAAGCAAACACGAGAATAATCGTAAACAAACCGAAAATAAAAAAGGGAAGATACTTGCTAAACATTCTCCAGTAGATGACAAACCTGTCCAGTATAATCTCTCCTTCCAGGTCAATTAACTATACGAGTCCCCACCCTACACACTACCACATTATATAAGATGATCAGGAATATTTCCAACTACTGCTTCAATTCTGATAGAAAGAGTCGTCTTAACGAATTAAGACGACCCTTCTGCTATTACGTTAAGTATATAGTTCTCCGAAACCGGAGAACGATACCTTGCCCTCATCCGGACCGGAATAATTTGGAATAATGAAACGAAGCTTTGCCCCACTTAATCCATTGTTGCTGCCGGAAATATAAACTTGGTTCGCGGTACTCTGATTATTTTCTACCACTTGAACTTGGCCCCAGAATGTGTCCCCTCCCCACTTTTCAATTACAACGGCATAGGTGATATTTGTTGTAATTTGGCGACCGAGATTTGAATCACACCATTGACGATAGTTAAGCATCAGTTGATTTTGCGAAAAATCAAAGGTCTGGATGGAGTAGAATTTGGTGCCTTCCAAGCGCTGCGAGAAATTATAGCTCATCAACTGTGCTTGAATAGAGACTTCATTAGGGTTTGAAGGCGCTGGTGTGAGTTGCACATCCGCCTTTACGTCCTCTTTTTCAGTAGCCTTTTTCTTTAAGACGTACAATGGGTCCTTCTCCATATCTTTACCGGCTTCGACCACAATCCTCCATTGCCCATCAACGTTCTTTACAGTGAACGGGGAGCTTTGGACACTGCCATCGTTCGCAGTCATTTCGACAACGTACGTTACGTCACCATTAGAAGCTGAAAGCTCCTGTTCGATTTTGGTTTTGGTAATCTGGTTCCGTTTATACCGCAACATATTCTCGTAGCTATGTTGCATCTCTTCTTGTGAAGAATATCGCTGATCAACGACCAGGCTCATAATCTCTTCGACATTATTTTCTTGAATTGCCTTGAGATAGGACGTAATAGTCTGCTTTGGTGAACTTGGTTCTGCGTTTGTTTCAGCGGAAGCCATTGATGGTAGGAGCGTTAATGCCAGTACTAGGGAAAGTAGAGTAAGCCTAAAATTTTTCATAGAAAACCTCAACCTCCATCTAAAGTATTTGTGTTGATGATAAAACAAAAAAGAAAATGACTTGTCCTTAACAAGTAAGCTCCTTTCTTGTGGAGTGCCTTACATATATAACAACACCGCTTCATAATGCTTGGTTGCAAATTTCTCCAAAAAAAATCAACCGATACTATTTCATACTTCGTTTAGGCTAAAACACTATATCACTTAGATTCGATCACAACGCAATTATTATAGAAATCGCCGTTTGAAGAAAAAACCGCCGGCCGCGTCGATCGACGCGGCCGGCGGCCACAGGTGAAGCGCACGGCTTACTTGCCGAGGTAAGCCTCCAGCATCCAGATATGCTTCTGCAGCTTTTCCGTCCAGCCGACGAGCAGGTCGTGCGTCGACAGATCGCCTTCCTCCTCGGCCGCTTCCGCCATCTCCTTCATCTCGTCCACACAGGACTGAAAATCGTCCGCGAGCGCTTCGATCATCATGGACGGATCCTCTCCGCCCTTCGCTTCCTTGATCGAGGACAGCTCCAGATACTCCTTCATCGTAGCCGGAGGCTGCTGGCCGATCGCGAGCATGCGCTCCGCAATCTCGTCCAGCATCAGCGTCACTTCCTCATAGAACTCCTGGAATTTCACATGGAGCGTGAAGAAGTTCGGGCCCTTTACGTTCCAGTGAAAATTGTGCAGCTTGACGTACAGCACGTTGCCGCCCGCCACCAGTTTGCTCAGCCCTTTTTTGATATCCGGCCTCGTCGCTGTAGACTCTTTCTTTGTCACCATTCCAATCGGCTCCTTTCCGTCGGACCGGGACTGTCCGTCCCGCTGGACGGATATTACCCGTGCCCCCCGGAGGCCAAACAAGCCGCCGGGCGCCCGAAGGGCTACCTTCTGCGGGCTTCGGTGAGATGGAATTGGCCGACCAGTTGCTGCAGAAACGCGGTAATCGCCTCGACGTAATGCGACGTATGGCGGACATGCCGGATGCCGTCAACGAGTTCTTTTACCCGTCCCTCAACCTCGGCCGAAACCTGGCGGTTCTCGATGCTGACGGCGGCCACATTTTCCATCAAGCGCACGACCTCTTCGACCACCTGCGTCTTCAGCGTGTCCTCCGCCTTGGCCGATCTCAGTATCCCGGACGCCGCCACGACAAGCTCCGCTCCCTCCCGGACGACCTGGGTGCCCGCTTCCATCGACGCATAGGCCGCCTGCGCGTTCTGCCGGATGTGACGCACGATTTCATGCACCTCGTCCGTCGACTGGCGGGTCAAATCGGCCAGCTTGCGGATTTCCGCCGCCACAACCGCAAACCCCCGCCCATGCTCGCCGACCCGCGCCGCCTCGATCGACGCATTGAGCGCAAGCAGTTGCGTCTGCGCCGATATTTCCTCTATGACCTGCAGTACGTTGCGGATTTCCTCGGCGGTATGCATGAACTCCCGGATCGTGCCGTTCGTTTCGGCCACCTTGTCTGTGATCTGGCTCATTTTGTCCCCGATCCGCCCGACCTCGCCCTCCGCCACGGCGATCTGCTCGGAAGCCTGACGTTCCAGCTGATTGAGCGTAAGCCGCATTTCGCCCGCCACGTCCTTGGCGATGTCGATATCCTTCAGCTGCTTGCGGATGCTGCGGATCATATCGTGTACCTGCGCACCCATCCGCTCGGTCGCCTCCGCCGTCGAATCGGCCGATTGATTCAGCAGCTTCTGGCTGTCGAGCACGTCGGCGGACGCCATTTTCACCTGCAGCATAATGCCTTCGAGCGAGTCGATCATATTGTTGATCCATTTGGCCAGGTCGCGCGTCTCGTCGTTCCGGAAATCGTCCTGCGACAGCCGCATCGTCAGATCGCCCTTGCCCTCCGCGTTCACGCGGATGAAGCGGCTGATTTTGCGCAATTGCTCTACGGTCCGCCGCCCGGTCCGCCGCTGCACGACGCCCGACATGATCCAGCCGAACGCCAGGTTGAAAACGATCGCCGCTACGGCCGTGGCAAGCGCCGAAGCTTGCGAAGCAACCAGATAAACGAGGATGCCCGTCAGCAGGCCGAGTCCGGCAAATGCCAGCATCTGCATGCGCCACTCCGCCCAAGCGACGCTGCGAATACGGTACACTTCCTCCAAATCGCCTTCGCACATCATCCCCCATACATCCGGACAATGCGGCAATTGAAACGTAACGCCCTTGCCGATGACGGGAATATGGCGGTAATCGGAGTAGCCGGGGAATTCGACGAAAAGATTGCTCCCGTTCCGGATCGTGTTCGCAACGCCCGGATGGAGCTCGCCCGTCGCCGGGTCGGTGAACGTCAGCTCAAGCTCCGTATGCTCCTTCACCGATACGATGCCCCAGTCGGTGCGGACGCCGTCCTTCAGATTGTCGCCGTGCGTGAACGTGCGGTCCTCGAACCGGCTGCGGGACAGCGCGGTGCCGAGCTCAATGTGCTTGTTCAGTCCCGGCTGCGCCATGAAAATATAATTATCGCCCGAATCGGGATACACGTGACCGGACTCCCGCTGGATAAGATCGCCCAGCACGTCGTTCGGCACTCGTCCGCAGACCGCGCCCGCCCATTCGCCGCCCGCGAGGATCGGCTGAATGAACAGCAGCGTCATTTCGTCGTGAAAGGATGAGGAACGCGGTCCGATCGTCACCGTAAGGTCATCGGCGAACGGGCCGAACAGGCATTTGCGCCCACCGGCGTCCTTGGCGTAGTTAAGGCCATTCGAGATGTGCGAGGCGCTGCCGTATGTCCGCCCTTCGTGCGCCCTCCATGTCGAATACGCCACCTTGCCGTCCGCCGACAGCACGAACAGCTCCGTGAAATCGGCCCCCCGCGTATAAGCGGATGTGAACAGATGGTCCAGAAGCTCTCTCGATTCCTCGATGCCGAATCGAATATCCACCGCTTGCGAATGAAGCTGGGCGGCGAGCCGTTCCAGATGCCCCCAATACTCCGACGTCCACGATGTCAGCAGCTGCTTGCGGGTATCCGCGATGCCTTCAAAAATATCCTCGACATCCTCCTTCATCTCCCGGTTCAACCGGTAAGACCACCACAGCTTGTACCCTTCCCGCCAACCCAGCCATCCAAACATTCCGACCACTCCCGTCCAACTTGATATCTATCTATGTATGTGGTAGTTATTGTAACGCGAACAAGGTCGGATTTCAAAGAAAAATGTGTGATTTTAAATATGGATGTCAGGTTTTTCAACATGAAGATGAATGGAGTAGAGGATAATGACGGTTATCAACATAGGGAAGAGTACGGTAAACGGAAACTAAAAACCCCGGCTTCACCTGCATTATTGGGAAGGTCAGACCCTTGTATTACGAAAAAGGGCCGACCGCGGTCGAACCCCTCACAGTCTTTAGATCATGTGCATCGGTTATGAATCCGGTTTGGCATCGCTGATCGCGGTACCGGACCACAACACATGGAGCCTGAACCGTCGGTAGCCATGTGTCCCTTGGTTGGATATTTTCCAACCAATCGGCCTTTTTTCGTTGAATAGCCGGATTATATTGGAAAGCGTCCAACGAAATCGGCTGCTTTCTCGTCTGCACCGATAAGCTTGCTTCATTTGGCTGGAGGGAATCCAATATAGCAGAGAGAATAAGGCTTCAGCTGATATTGCGTTGTATAAAATCCAACGAATTGTCGGAAGCGTCAACCGAATTCGGCAAGCCGCTGAAAACCGTAGGGAAGACGGGGAATTACTTCCCCGGACTTCCCGTCAAACAGCCTGTTTAGACACCACCCATCCTCAACCTAGAATTCTCGTTCCCGATCGCACCGTTGTCCCTTAATCGAAAAAAAAGCTGTCCCACCGGTCTTTTGCAGACCAACAGGACAGCTTTTTCACCTTGCTTATTACCTCTTGTCGCTGACGTCCAGGCGGTTCATGGCGCGCTGCAGCGCCATTTCCGCGCGGCGGAAGTCGATTTCGTCCTTCTTCGCGGCCGACAGACGCTGCTCGGCGCGCTGCTTGGCAGCCTGCGCGCGTTCGACGTCGATGTCGCCCGGAAGCTCGGCGGATTCGGCCAGAATGACGACCTTCTCCTTGCGGACTTCCACGAAGCCGCCATTGACGGCAACGAGCTGCTCCTTGTTGCCCTGCTTGATCTTGACCGAAGAGATCTTGAGCGGCGTAACCAGCGGAATGTGGTTCGGCAGAATGCCGAGCTCACCCGCGACGCCCCTGACCACGACCATATTCACGTCCTCAGCGTATACTTTACGCTCGGGCGTAACGATTTCCAGCAAAAAAGTACTCACGTGGATACCTCCCGCCTCCTACGCCTTACAGCGTTTTGGCTTTCTCCACAGCCTCTTCGATCGTGCCTACATAACGGAATGCCGGCTCCGGCAGCTCGTCATGCTTGCCTTCAAGAATTTCCTTGAAGCTGCGCACGGTTTCCTTAACCGGAACGTAGATCCCTTTCTGGCCCGTGAACGGTTCCGCAACGTGGAACGGCTGGGACAGGAAATTCTGGATTTTACGAGCGCGGGCAACGGTCAGCTTGTCTTCCTCGGACAATTCGTCCATACCGAGGATCGCGATGATGTCCTGCAGCTCTTTGTAGCGCTGCAGAATACGCTTAACGCCTTGCGCAACGTCATAGTGCTCTTGCCCGACGACTTCCGGAGTCAGAATCCGCGAGCTGGAAGCCAGCGGGTCAACGGCCGGGAAGATGCCCATCTCGGAAATTTTACGCTCCAGGTTCGTCGTTGCGTCCAAATGGGCGAACGTCGTGGCAGGAGCCGGGTCGGTATAATCGTCCGCCGGCACGTAGATCGCCTGGATCGACGTAACGGAGCCTTTTTTCGTCGAGGTGATACGCTCCTGCAGCTGACCCATCTCGGTTGCCAGCGTCGGCTGGTAACCTACCGCGGAAGGCATCCGGCCGAGAAGGGCGGAAACCTCGGAGCCCGCTTGCGTGAAGCGGAAAATGTTGTCGATAAAGAGCAGAACGTCGCGGCCTTCCGCGTCGCGGAAGTACTCGGCCATCGTCAGACCCGTCAGGGCAACGCGCAGGCGCGCACCCGGCGGCTCGTTCATTTGTCCGAACACCATCGCCGTTTTGCCGATAACGCCGGAGTCCTTCATCTCGTGGTACAAGTCGTTCCCTTCACGCGTACGCTCGCCCACGCCGGCGAATACGGAGATACCGCCGTGCTCCTGCGCGATGTTGTTGATAAGCTCTTGGATCGTAACGGTTTTGCCTACGCCTGCGCCGCCGAAAAGGCCGATCTTGCCGCCCTTGGCGTAAGGCGCGAGCAGGTCGATAACCTTGATGCCGGTTTCCAGGATTTCCGCTTGCGTCGACAGCTCGTCGAACGCCGGCGCCTGACGGTGAATCGGCAGCGTGACTTCGGCTGCCGGGGCCGGCTCGTTGTCGATCGGCTCGCCGAGTACGTTGAATACGCGGCCGAGCGTTGCGGTGCCGACCGGTACCGTGATCGGACCGCCGAGGTCGATCGCGTCAATGCCGCGCACCAGACCGTCGGTGGAGCTCATGGCGACTGCGCGAACCATGTTGTCTCCGAGATGGACGGCCACTTCAAGCGTCAGGCTGAGATCCTTCGCGCCTTGCCGGCCTTTTTGTTCGATTTTGATCGCGTTCAGGATGTCCGGCAGTTGTCCGCGTTCGAACTCGATGTCGACGACCGGACCGGTGACGGATATCACGCGTCCCTTTTTCATGGTTTTCCCTCCTGTTTCCTGCATCTCACACTGCGTTCATATCCCAAGCGGTCCGGCAGCGCCGGAATCGCTTTAGCCTTGTGCGTTCGCGCCGGCGACGATCTCGGAAATCTCCTGCGTAATGGCCGCTTGGCGCGCCCGGTTGTACGACAGGGTCAGACTCTGGATCATCTTCTGCGCGTTCTTCGTCGCGGAGCCCATTGCGGTCATCTTCGCGCCGAATTCGCTCGCTTTACCTTCCAGCATCGCGCTGTAAATGATCGTTTCCGCATACTTCGGAAGCAGAACGTTCAGCACGTCTTCCGCGGAAGGCTCATATTCGTAGCTCGTTACGCCGACCGCCGCGCCTGCGGTGACATCGCTCAGCGGCAGCAGCTTTTTCTCGGTCGGAATCTGGGTCAGCGCGTTAACGAACTCGTTGTAGTACAAGTACAGCTCGTCGTAGACGCCTTCTTCGAAGCCTGTGACCGCCTGGTTTGCGATCGACTTGATGTCGGCGAAGCTCGGCGAGTCGGACAGGCCCGTCACTTCCTGCCGGATCGGCATGTTGCGGCGGCGGAAGTAGTCGCGGCCTTTGCGGCCGATGACGAACAGTTCATACTCGTCGGCCGACTTGTGACGCTCGCGGATAGTGACGAACACTTTACGCAGAATGTTCGCGTTGTAGCCGCCGGCCAGACCGCGGTCGGACGTAATGATGAGATAACCGGTCTTCTTGATCTCGCGCGCTTGCAGCAAAGGATGCTTGACGCCCTTCGTGCCGGCCGCGATGCTCGCGACGACCTCTTTGATCTTATCCGCGTAAGGGCGCGCAGCCGTCGCCGCCTCTTGCGCACGGCGCAATTTCGCCGCCGCGACCATTTCCATCGCTTTGGTGATCTGCATCGTGTTCTGGGTCGACTTGATCCGGCTTTTTACTTCACGCATGCCTTTAGCCATTGTGGTTTCACCCGCCTTCGTATTGCAGTAAGCCGCTTCCGTTGGACGTTCCGGTCACGGTATTCATGGTATGGAGAGAACTTTCCTGTCAGACGGCGAAGCTTCTTTTGAACTTCGTGATGGCGTCCGCCAGCGCTTTCTCGGTATCGGCGCTCAGATCCTTGGAGTCGCGGATCGCGGTTGCGATTTCCGGATTGTTCGAGTCCAGGTAAGCATGCAGCTCTTGCTCGAAGCGGCCGACCTTGTCAACCGGCAGATCGTCCAGGTGCCCTTTAACGGCTGCGAAGATGGAGATAACCTGCTTCTCGACCGGCAGCGGCTGGTTGACGCCTTGCTTCAGGATTTCAAGCGTACGGGCACCGCGCGTCAGCTGTGCCTGCGTCGCTTTGTCGAGGTCGGAGCCGAACGCCGCGAATGCCGCGAGCGAACGGTATGCCGCCAGGTCCAGACGGAGCGTGCCGGCAACCTTCTTCATCGCTTTGATCTGTGCCGCGCCGCCTACGCGGGAGACGGAGATGCCGACGTTGACTGCCGGACGCTGGCCGGAATAGAACAGGTCGGACTCGAGGAAGATCTGGCCGTCGGTGATCGAGATCACGTTCGTCGGGATGTATGCCGAAACGTCGGACGCCTGCGTCTCGATGAACGGCAGTGCGGTCAAGGAACCGCCGCCGAGCTCGTCATTCAGCTTCGCCGCGCGCTCCAGCAGACGGGAGTGCAGGTAGAAAACGTCGCCCGGGTAAGCTTCACGGCCCGGCGGACGGCGGAGCAGCAGGGAGAGCTCGCGGTATGCGGCCGCCTGCTTGGACAGGTCGTCGTAAATAACGAGCACGTGCTCGCCTTTGTACATGAAGTATTCGCCCATTGCGCAGCCTGCGTAAGGAGCCAGGAAGAGCAGCGGGGACGGCTCGGAAGCCGAAGCGGTTACGACGATCGTATAATCGAGCGCGCCGTGGCGGCGAAGCGTTTCAACGACGTTGGCCACCGTCGATTGCTTCTGGCCGATGGCGACGTAGATGCATTTCACGCCGTTGCCTTTTTGGTTGATGATCGTATCGATTGCGATCGCGGTTTTACCGGTTTGGCGGTCGCCGATGATGAGCTCGCGTTGGCCGCGGCCGATCGGAACCATCGAGTCGATCGCTTTGATGCCGGTTTGCATCGGCTCATGAACCGATTTCCGTGCGAATACGCCCGGAGCCGGGGATTCCACCGGACGGAATTCCGTCGTCGTCACAGGGCCTTTGCCGTCGACCGGCTGGCCGAGCGGGTTTACGACGCGGCCGAGCAGCGCTTCGCCTACCGGCACTTCCATAATGCGGCCGGTGCGCTTCACCTGGTCGCCTTCGCGGATATCCGTGTAAGGTCCGAGGATAACGACACCGACGTTGTTTTCCTCCAGGTTGAGGGCCATGCCGACAACGCCGTTGGCGAATTCGAGCAATTCGCCGGACATGGCGTTCTCCAGGCCGTGCACGCGCGCGATACCGTCACCGACTTGGATGACCGTGCCGACGTCGACGACTTGAATTTCCGATTTATATTGTTCGATCTGCTGCTTGATCAGCGTGCTGATCTCATCAGGTCTGATACTCAATTCGCTCACCCCTATCTACAGTGCTTGAGATTTCAACGATTGTTCGAGCCGCGCCAGCTTGCCGGACAAGCTGCCGTCGTACAGACGGTCGCCGATCCGCACCTGGATGCCGCCGAGCAGCGAAGGCTCCACGACTTGCTCCGCGCGGATCGCCTTGCCGGCGACCGCACTGAAACGCGCGACTACTTTCGTCATTTCGTCAGCGTCGAGCGGCTTGGCGGTGTATACGATAGCGTCCGCTTGTCCGAGCGCCTCGCCCGCCACTTTCTTATAGGCGTTATATACGCCTTCAAGATCTTCCTGACGGCCGCGCTCCACAAGCAGCTCGATCGTATTCAGGACCGCATCCGACACTTTGCCGGACAGCGCTTGCTTCAGGATCGCGATCTTGCGGGAGGTTTCGATGTTCGGGAAAGCGAGAAACTTTCCGATTTCCGCATCCGATCCGATCGCCAGGGCGACCGCTTTCAGTTCCTGCTCGACGTCGGCAACCGCGTTGCTCTCGCCGGCCACCTCGAACAGCGCTTTGGCGTAACGTTTCGCTACGACGGACTCCCGGCTCATGACGACTTCCCTACTTCATTCAGGTATTGGTCGACCAACTGCTCCTGGGACTTCTCGTCGATTTGCTTCTCGATGATCTTCGAAGCGATGAGGACGGACATGCCGCTCACCTGGCTGCGAAGAGCCGCGATCGCTTTGTTCTTCTCGTTCTCGATATCTTTAACGGCTTCATCCTTCAGGCGTACCGATTCCGCCTTGGCTCCCGCCAGAATGTCGTCCGCCTGCCTGGAGCTCGTCGCCCTGGCTTGCTCGATAATCTCGTACGCTTCCTTGCGCGCTTGCTGGAGCGCCTGCTTCTGCTCTTCCAGCAGCTTTTCCGCATCCTTGCGGCTCGTTTCGGCGGCCGAGATCTCTTCTTTCACAAGCTCTCTGCGCTTCTCCATTATTCCGAACAAAGGACCGAATGCATATTTATTCAACAGCAAATATAAGCCCAAGAAAGCAATCATGGTAATGACTGTCGTTTCCCAATTAAATTCCACGGCTGACACTCCTTTCTTACTGAATGATTTGCGCTCGCGGCAGAAAGGGAAGGAGACTTCCCCGATTTGTTGAATAGTTGGGTTTGGAGCCCTCAAAACGAAGGCGTGGAGGGCTGACGCCTTCCCCGCCGCGCTCGTTCCGATTCAGTTGTTACGCACCGAAGTAGAGCAGGAAGCCGATAACGACGCCGATGATCGGTACAACCTCGACGATACCGACGCCGATAAACATCGTCGTTTGCAGCGTACCGCGGAGTTCCGGCTGACGGGAAATGCCTTCGACTGTCTTGCTGACGATCATACCGTTACCAATACCTGCGCCGAGCGCGCCCAAACCGATTGCCAAAGCTGCTGCCAAAAATTCCATTTGTAAATCCTCCTCAATAATTGGGTAGTAGTCTGTTATATGGTTCGATCCCGGCCGTTCGCCCAAGGAGCCGCCGAGTTAATACGGGGAGCGATCAGTGGTGATCGTCGTCGTGTTCATGGACGGTAGCCTGTGAAATGTATACCATCGTCAGAATCGTGAACAGGAACGCCTGAATGGCGCCTACAAAAATACTGAAGCCCTGCCATACCGCCATAAGCGGCAGGCCGATCCACCCCATCATCAGAATGGTTGCAATGAGCACCTCGCCGGCGAAAATGTTGGCGTATAGACGAAGAGCCAGCGTGAGCGGCTTTGCGGCTTCTTTCATCACGTTAAGCGGAAAGAAGATCGGAAACGGCTCGAAATAGTGCTTCAGGTAATGCTTCGTATTGCGGGTCAATCCCAGGTAATGCACGAGCACGAACACGATGAGTGCCAGGCCGGCCGTTACGGACAGGTCCGCCGTCGGCGACTTCCACCAGGCGAAAGAAATATGTTTGCCTTCCTCGTGCAGACGCTCCACTTCTTCCCCGCTCATGATTTCCATACCGAGCACGGTCACAGGCCCTTTGTACGTATCGTCCAGCTCCGTCACGACACCGAACGGAAGCCCGAGCAGGTTGGAGACGAAAATGAACATAATCAGCGTCATGCCCAGCGACACATAGGTCTTCACCTTGCTCAAGGGCATGGTGCTCGCAATCGTGTTGTGCACGAATTCGACGACCCATTCCATAAAGTTCTGAATCTTGGACGGATTATGGACCGACAGATTGCCGACCGCCGCCCTCGCAAGCGCAAACACGACGATGCACGAGACAAGAATCGCGATGATCGAAGAAAGGTCGAAATTCAAGCCTCCGAGCTCAACGACCGGAAAAAAATGCATGCAGTAATTTCACCCCTTTCCACCGGATCCATTTTTATTGTTTGTAATTGCTGTAAAAAAAACCGCGAGCTGAACAAAAAAACAACTTGCCAACGCAGCGGGCAATGCAAAAAGTTCCGGAAACCGGTAAGCGGTCATAACGGCGAGAAGCACGGTCGCCAGCCGCCCGGCGAGGCCGAGCGTCATTTTCCTCTCTCCATGTTCCGCCGCGGTCTTGCCGATGAACTCGATCCGCCTGCGCAATAAAAACGCATTCACGACACTGGCCGACGTCCCCAGAATCAGTCCGGCCGCAACCGGCCTGCCTTCGGGCACCAGCGCCCATGCCGCCAGCAGCGCGGACATAAAAAAAAGCGCGGCGCGTACGGCCTTCTTCAACATGTCATCCATCGGCATCCCCCAGTACACGCTTCAGCAAAATGACGCACGAAAGTATACCGGCGGCCAGACCGAACAGAATCCCGCCGACGATCCATCCGCGGGTTCCGCCAAGCCAATCCCCCAGAAAATAGCCCAACAAGATGCATATCGCGAAATCCAGCCCCATGACTCCCGCCAATCCGGCGGCGCGCCAGGGGTTATCGTCGCTGCGCTTCTTATTCATCGGCTTGTACTCCTGTTAATCCTCATTTATTTTATCCAAGCGACGTAACCTTTGTCAATTGATATAAAATCAAACATTTGGTGAACAGGCAAACGCAAACCCTTGATACTGCTCGATTTTTCCACACACTCAACCATACAGTGCCACTGTATGCTGTATTCTTTCACTTTATCGGAACAGCTGTGAACATTGTGTGTCCGGCGCGCTTATACCGAGAACGTATCCGGCCGTTCGCTGCGGCGTCCGAAATGATGCAGAATCGCCTGCACGATCCGCTCCGATGCCCGCCCGTCGCCGTAAGGGTTGGCCGCCTTGCTCATCCGCTCGTAGGCGTTGCGGTCGGTGAGCAGCTTGCGCGCGCCCTCGAAGACGTTGTTTTCATCCGTGCCGACCAGCTCGAGCGTGCCTGCCGCAATGCCCTCCGGCCGTTCCGTCGTGTCGCGCAGCACCAGCGTGGGCACCCCGAACGACGGCGCTTCTTCCTGCAAGCCGCCCGAGTCCGTCATGATCATATAGGCGTGCGGGTAGAAGTTATGGAACTCGAACACGTCGAGCGGCTCGATCAGCCGGATGCGCGGATGGCCGCCGAGAATCTCGTTCGCCGGCTCGCGCACGGCGGGGTTCGGGTGCACGGCGTAGACGAACGCGACATCCTCGAACTCGTCCGCCAATCTTTTCACCGCGCGGAAAATGTTCCGGTGAGGCTCGCCGATCGCCTCCCGCCGATGGGCCGTCATCAGCACCAGGCGCTTCCCCTGCGCCCATTCCAGCACCGGGTGGGAGAAAGAGGGGTCGACCGTGTATTGAAAAACGTCGGCCGCCGTATTGCCTGTTACGTAAACGCGGGATTCCGGCTTGTTCTCCTTAAGGAGATTGCCCGCGGACCAGTCCGTCGGCGCGAAGTGTACGTCGGACAGGACGCCCGCCAGCTGGCGGTTCATTTCTTCGGGATACGGCGACAGCTTGTTCCAGGTGCGCAAGCCCGCTTCCACATGCCCCACCTGAATCTGCTGCAGGAACGCGGCGTAGCTCGCAAGGAACGTCGTTTGCGTATCGCCGTGCACCAGCACGATATCCGGCTTCGCTTCCGTCAACACAGGCTCCAAGCCTTCAATCACGCGGATCGTCGTTCCCGTGAGCGTCTGCCGCTCCTTCATGACGTTCAAATCGTAATCCGGACGGATTTCGAAAAATTGCAGCACCTGGTCCAGCATGTCGCGGTGCTGCGCGGTTACGCAAACGATCGGGTCGATCTCATCGGGGTACTTCTGCAGCTCGAGAACGAGCGGCGCCATCTTCACCGCTTCCGGACGGGTGCCAAATACGGTCATGACCTTCAATTTATGCAAGACAGTCACTCCTAAATCAAGTTGTGAAAAAGATTACTTCGTGCCGAACAGCCGGTCGCCCGCGTCTCCGAGGCCCGGCACGATATAGCCGTGCTCATTCAGCCGTTCGTCCAAGGCGGCGACGTACAGATCGACGTCGGGATGCGCGGCTCGCACCGCTTCGACGCCCTCCGGCGCTGCGATCAGCACCATGAGCTTCAAATGCGCGCAGCCCCTGTTCTTGAGCGCGGTGAGCGCCGCATTCGCCGAGCCGCCGGTCGCGAGCATCGGGTCGATGACGATCAGCATCCGCTCCTGCGCGTCGGTAGGCAGATTTATGTAGTATTCGACCGGCTGAAGCGTTTCCTCGTTGCGGTACAGGCCGATGTGGCCGACCTTGGCGGACGGGATCAGCTGCAGGATGCCGTCGACCATGCCCAGCCCCGCGCGCAGGATCGGCACCAATCCGATCATGCGGCCGGACAGCACGGCGCTCTCCGTCCTCGCAACCGGCGTTTCGATCGTGATATGCTTGAGCGGCGCCTCGCGCGTAATCTCGTATGCCATCAACGTCGCCACCTCGCCGACCAGCTCGCGGAAATCTTTGGTGATCGTGTTCCTGTCGCGAATGAACGTCAGCTTGTGCTGAATTAATGGATGGTCGCAAATGACCAGTTTGCCCATGCGTGCTCCTCCTTGCCCTGGCTTCGCGTACCGGGACCGCCCGGCGCTCCGTTCAGGCCCATAATCCCGTATATTATACCATTGTGAAGACAAGTCTGCACAACCGGATTTGCTGCAGTTGGGCGTCCGCCGGAAGAGCGGCGTACATTTTCAATAAGGATTTCGACAAAGGCGCTAATCGTCCAGACGCCCGTGAAGCAAAATGCGATCGGCGGCCTGCTCCATTTTGATGCGGTGAGTCATGCAATAGGATTGCAGGCGCCTGGTCGCCTCCTCCTCGCTCCATCGGTAAACCTGCATGAGGATGCCTTTCGCCTAAGTCAAATTTTTCACGATTTCGAGCCCCAACGAATCGGACCCTGCCATACGGTCCGCTCCGGCGCCGTCATCCGCGACCGTCATCACGAGTTGATTGCCGTCGCTGCGGAGAACAACGCCGATCGTTCCTTGCGTCCTGCCGATAAAAGCATGCTTGAGGCTGTTCTGGATCAACTCCGTCAGGATAAGCGCCAAAGATACCGCCTGATGGGATTCGAGCTCCACATCCTCAACGGCCAGCTCCAGCTTCACGTCGCAGTCCGCAATCCCGTAGACCAGCATTTTGGAAAGCTTGCCGATGATCCGGCTCATCCCCACGCTTTCGATTCCGTTGTAGGACAACACCTCATGGACGGTAGCAATGCTCATAATGCGGCTTAAGCGCCAATGCCGTTCGGGACAATCTGGCGGACGTCTTCCCGGCGCTGATGGACTCCCTCTCCGCATGCGGCCTGCAAACCGGCACCCCTTTCTTCGTCAAAGGCGGACGGGTCGCCTGCATGGATGCCATAGGAGAACTGCTGAAGCCCGAGGCGTTCGTTCTTCTGATCGGAGAGCGACCGGGACTCGTCTGCGCTTCTTCCCTCAGCGCTTATATGTGTTACCGGCTGCGGCAGGGAACCAAAGAGTCCGACCGGATGGTCATTTCCAACATTCACCGCGGAGGCACTCCCCCCGTGGAAGCCGCGGCCCATATCGGGACGGTGCTCCACAAAATGCTCGAACAACAAACGAGCGGCGTCCATCTGATCTTGTAAACCCGGTATATATTCAAATAACAGGCCTCATCATGCAAAAAAGCTGTCCGGCAACATGGCCGAACAGCTTTTTTTCTTCATGCGATCGTTGTTTCGCAATGATCGATTAATATTTCATTTCCGGGTACAGCGGGAACTGTGCCGTCAGGTTGCGGACCATGCCGCGCGCTTTATCGAGGACGCCTTCGTCCTTCGGGTTCTTGAGCGTCATGGCGATGACTTGCGCGATCGTCTTCATCGCGTTCTCGTCCATGCCGCGGGACGTGACGGCCGGCGTGCCGACGCGGATGCCGCTCGTGACGAACGGGCTGGTCGGATCGAACGGAATCGCGTTCTTATTGACCGTGATGGCGACGGAATCGAGCACATGCTCGGCTTCTTTGCCTGTAATGTTCAGGTTGCGCGTGTCGATCAGCATAAGGTGGTTGTCCGTGCCGCCGGAAACGAGGTTCAGCCCCTCGGCGAGCAGCGACTCGGCCAGCACGCGCGCGTTGTTCACGACGTTCTGCGCGTAGGTTTTGAAGGACGGCTGCAGCGCTTCGCCGAGCGCGACGGCCTTCGATGCGATAACGTGCATCAGCGGCCCGCCCTGCGTGCCCGGGAACACGGCTTTGTCGATCGCGGCCGCCCATGGCTGGCGGCACAGGATCAGGCCGCCGCGGGGACCGCGCAGCGTCTTGTGCGTCGTCGTCGTGACAAAATGGGCGTGCGGCACCGGGTTCGGATGCAGGCCGGCCGCAACGAGGCCGGCGATATGCGCCATATCGACCATGAACAGCGCGCCCGTGTCCTGCGCGATTCGGCCGAGCTTCTCGAAATCGATGATGCGCGGGTAGGCGCTGGCGCCCGCCACGATCAAGCGGGGGCGGTGCTTGAACGCCGCTTTGCGCACTTCTTCATAGTCGATCGTGAACGTGTTCTCGTCAACGCCGTAAGCGACGAAGTTGTACAGCAGCCCGGAAGCGTTAACCGGGCTGCCGTGCGTCAGATGGCCGCCGTGGGCCAGATTCATGCCGAGCACGGTGTCGCCCGGCTTGAGCGCCGCCAGGTATACGGCCATATTCGCCTGGGCGCCGGAATGCGGCTGCACGTTGGCATGATCGGCGCCGAACAGCTCCTTCGCGCGGTTGCGGGCGATATCCTCGGCGATGTCGACGTATTCGCATCCGCCGTAGTAGCGCTTGCCCGGATAACCTTCCGCGTATTTGTTCGTCAGCACGGTGCCCATCGCTTCCAGCACCGCTTCGCTGACGATATTTTCGGATGCGATCAACTCGATGTTGTCGCGCTGACGCTGCAGCTCAAGGCCGAGCGCCTTGACGATTTCCGGGTCTTGCTTGCGCAGATTTTCCATGGATTCATGATCCTCCTCAAGTTTTTGTGCTTATGGACTCAATCGCACGTCCCGTTGCCCCCGCCGGCAGGCACTTCGGCCTCCAGCTTGTAGACGGCGCGGGCTCCGCCGATCAGCTTCGGCCTCGTTATCGCCATCGTGACGCGCGCTTCGCCGATCGTGCGGATCGACGGCCTGACCGGCACCGCTACCGGGCGCAAATGCATGCCGATCAGCGTTTCGCCGATGTCGATGCCCGCATGCGCCTGCACGCTCTCCACCAGCACCGCATCCGTCAACTGACGGAAGGCGTACGCCGCCATGGAGCCGCCGGCGCCCGGTATCGGCACGGCCGACACCTCCTCGAGCGCATACTGTTCCGCCGCTTCGCGGGTCGTGACAAGCGCGCGGTTCAAATGCTCGCAGCATTGATACACCGGGTGAAAGCCGATGTCCCGCCGCGCGGCCTCGACCCCCGCATAGATCGCGGCGGCCGCCTCGGTCGTGCCGGACGTGCCGATTCGCTTGCCGATCACTTCGCTCGTGCTCGTCCCGACGACGAGCAGCCGGCCTGCCTGCAGGCGGGCAGCGGACGCAAGCTCGCGAACGACTTTTTCCACATCTGCCGTAATCGCCCTAAACCGATTATCGCTCATGGCCGCACCTCTTAAGGATGCAAAGTGTATTTTTCTTCCAGCGCCCTCACCTTGTTCAGCCGCCCGACGTGCCGCTCGCCATGCGAAAATTCCGTCCCGATCCAAATCTTCACGATCTCCTGCGCAAGGCCTGGCCCGATAACCCGCTCTCCCATGGCCAGCACATTCGAATCGTTGTGATCGCGCGTCGCCTGGGCGGAGAACATATCGTGCACGAGCGCGCAGCGGATGCCCGGGATTTTGTTGGCCGCAATCGACATGCCGATTCCCGTGCCGCAAATGAGAATGCCGCGGTCCGCCTTGCCTTCCATCACCGCATCGCACACCGGAACCGCATAATCCGGATAATCGACCGACTGGCCGCAGTCGCAGCCGAAATCCTCCACCTCGTGGCCGAGCTCCTTCAGGAGCGCCGCGATGTCGTCCTTCAACCGAAAACCTCCGTGATCGGCGCCGATTGCGATTTTCATGACCATCTACCTCCCGTGGTTGTTCGTCATGTCCATTATACCCAATCCCTGCCCAAAAGACGAAAAAAGAGCATGACGCGCTGAATAGCACGCTGCTCTTTGCCCAGGCGACCGGCCGTATGTTCCGATGCTCCACCGTGGTTGCCCACTTCCGTCGCCAGTCACATCGGATCCGTCTTATTGCTACCATCATACCGGATTGCCCGGCGAAAATCAATCGTTCTTTGCGCCCGTTTGACGCGGATTCTCGAGCTGCCCGAGCAATCGGTCGACCGCTTCGGCGATTTCATCGGCCACCTGCTTGTAGCGCTGCAAGGAACCGCCGAACGGATCGGCGATGTCGAAGCTCGGGATGCGCTGCTCCAGCTCAAGCAGCCGGGCGCGTTCCCCGTCGGTCAGCTTCGAGCCGAGCGCCTGGCGAACCTGCCACTCCGAGTAGAGCTGCTCCAGCTCCTCGATATCGGCCAGCACCTGGGACCGATCCTCCACGTATTCCTTCAGCGTGTGGGTTTTGTCCACCGCTTGGGGGAACCGTTCGATGAGATGGCGCTTATGGTTGGTCGTCATCGCCAATATGATATCGGCCCACTCCACTAAGTGGGCCGTAACGGCGCTGGATGCTCCGCCGTGCCGGATGTCCATGGCCCGCAGCGTTTCCTGCGCATGCTCGGATACCGGCAGTCCGTCCATGGTCGATATGCCGGCCGACCGGACCTCAAGCGCGATTCCTCCGGCACGGGCCCGCTCGCGAAGCATGGCTTCCGCCATCGGACTGCGGCAAGTGTTGCCGGTGCAGACGAATAAGACGCGTTTCACGCGGCATTTCCCCTTTCCTCGGCGCCAGCCCGGTTGCCGGACGGCGCCCCGTCCATCGGTTATTGTCCCTTACCACACTCTATTATATTAAAAACAGCACCCCGAATGCGAATAAAATCACACCGCCGCAAGCTTCGCCGTACTCCCCGAGGCTTTGGCCGGCCCTTCGCCCGAGCAGAAGCCCGAGGATGGACATGAGCCCTCCGAAAAAACCGAACATCAGCACGGTGAACAAAATGTCCGTGGCGAACATGCCGAGCGACACGCCTACCGAGAACGAGTCGATGCTCACGCTCAGCGCAAAGAGCAAAACTCCCCAGACGGTGCGATGATTCAGCGACTGAACGGCTTCGCCGCGAAGCGAGCTGTAAACCATATGCCCGCCGAGCAGCACAAGCAAAGCGCCGCCCGCTTTCACGGCCACGTCCCCCAGCAGGGTGCTCATATATTGGCCGGTGTACATGCCCATCAGCGGCATCAAAATGTGAAAAAGCGCGATGATGAAGCTCAGCTTCAGGATGTCGAGCTTCCGGATGCCTTTTAGGCCGATCCCGACCCCGAGCGAAAAGGCGTCCATACCGAGCGCCACCGCCATGACCAGTACGGTCAGCAGTTGGCCCGTGCCCACCATTGCGTCGACTATTGCGACCTGCATCCCTCAATCCCTCCGTGTCCGCGACATTCTCTTCCACTCTATGCGGACAAGTCGGATTTGATGCCGGAGGAGGAATGCCGCCGGCGGGTGTTTAGCGGCACCGCGTGCCGCTAATCGGCCGCTGCGACGGCAAAAGGGACCCTTAGCGGCACCGCGTGCCGCTAAGGCCGGCGAATCGGCGCGTTCACCCGGCCGGTTGCTCGCTTAGCGGCATCGCGTGCCGAAGCATGGCTAAACGCGCACGAGGCGGTTGCCGGCCGCTTTGGCGAGCCGATTCATCAGCGCCAGCCCGATGCCGCAGGGGGCGCAGGCTTCCGCCCAAATGCGCTCCACCCCGAGCCGGTCGAACTCGCGAAGCGCGTCGTAGAGCCGATGGGCGGCCGCTTCGAGCCGCGCCTCGCTCCCTAGCGTCAGAACGGCGTCTGCCCGGAAGCCCGCCGCCCGCTCGTCATAAGTCAGCACGCCGGTCCGGCAGCCGGCCAGCCGGGCGGCCGCCTCCTGCGCTTCGATATAACGGCGGACCGCTTCCGGTTCCCCCGCAACGAGCACCATCTCGCCGCGCGGCGCATAATGCGCATACTTCATGCCGGGCGAGCGAGGCGCACCCGACGCCGCTCCCGCTTCGCCAAACTGCGGGTCGAGCGGCGCCCGAAGCGACTCGTCCAGCTCGACCTCGCAGCCGGCCGCTTGCCGCAGCGCCTCCGGCGTCACCCCGCCGGGCCGCAGAACGCGGATGCGGCCGTCGTCGATTTCCACGACGGTCGACTCCAGTCCCACGTCGGCCGCGCCGCCATCGACCAGACCGTCGATCCGACCGGCCAGGTCGCCCCGCACATGCTCGGCGCGCGTCGGGCTCGGACGGCCCGAGCGGTTCGCGCTCGGCGCCGCGACCGGGCAGCCCGCCGCCGCAATCAGCCGCAGCGCGATCGGATGGGCGGGCATCCGCACCGCGACCGTGTCCAACCCGGCGGTGACGCGCGGCGATACGGCGCCCGGCCGGGCGGGCAGCACAAGCGTGAGCGGGCCGGGCCAGAAACGTTCCATCAGCTTCCGGGCAATCTCGCCATAGGGAAGCACGATCCCTTCCAGCTGCGAGCGGTCCGCTATATGTACAATCAACGGGTTATCGGACGGGCGGCCCTTGGCCGCAAAAACCCGTTCAACCGCCGCCGTATTCGCCGCATCCGCGCCCAGCCCGTATACCGTCTCCGTAGGAAACGCCACCGTGCCGCCTTGCCGCAGCAGGCCGGCGGCTTCGGCTATCGCTTTTTCGGCCGCAGGCCCGTCCCCTTCCCGCATCGTCCAAACCTTCGTCTCTCGTTCCACTTTCATACCCCGCAGCTCCGTTTTTCATTCGCCACATTATAGCACAATCCCGCCGGCCAACAAGCAGGCGCGCAGCGAAAAAACCGAAGCTCGGTGCGGCGGTGCGCCCTCTCCGGCTTCGGTTTATGCGATCGTCTGATTAGCGAAACAGGTTTTTGAAAAATTCGGCAATCGACTTCAGCATCTCCCATACGTAAAACTTCACTTGCGGATCCTCCTGCAGCGGCGACGCCTCCCGGGCAGCGTCTACCGTTGCCGCGGCAGTCTTCACGTCCGTCTCTTCGCCGTTCACCGAACCCGCGAAGCACATCGCCGGGAAAAGCACGCACCACCAGTTCCGCCCCTCGCCCTCGCCCAGCGTAATGCGCAGCGCTTCATAATCGCCGGCCGGATAGAGCCGGCTTCCGTATATTTTGGTCGGGAACGGCACGACGCCGAGCTCGACCTCGGCGCTGTAATCGAAGCCCCGTGCGGCCAGCTCGCTGCGGACAAGCCGCTCGATTTCGGGCAGCCGGCCCTTGAGCTTCAGGCGCGCATCCTCAATCGTCAGCTGACCTCCGTTCGCAAATCGTCCCAAATCGGCCATGACGGCGTCGCGTATTTGTCGTTTAACGGCCTGATCGGCCGGCGAATCCGAATTGGCGACAATGCGGAAACGGATCGCCTGCTCGGGAATGACGCCGCCGGTCAAGGAAGCATCCTTCTGCAGGCTTTCCCAAGACATCACAAGCAGCATAAGTGCGATAAACAGATAGCCGTACGACGCGCGAAAAGGAAACGAATAAAAGAAATGATTGCGGATGACCATGACACAAGCCCCTCTTTCGGGCGCCCGTCGGCGCTCAGCTTGCGTTCCGGAACGGTTCATAGCTCCAGTATGTCCGGTATCCGAATCTTTAAACCTCGCAATCTATCAACAACTTCGGTTAAAACCGATCACATGGCGCTCGATACCCGCGTAGTCCTCAATAATGCGGACTTCATCCCCATAACCTGTATCCCGCAGCATCTGCGCCACCTCCCGGGCTTGGCCTTGACCGAGCTCAAAAGCGACGATACGCGGAATGGCGGCCAGCGCCGGGAGTTGGGCAAGCATGCGCCGGTACGGCTCCAGACCGTCCTCGCCGCCGTCGAGCGCGAGCCGGGGCTCATGGTCGCGCACCTCGCGCTGCAGCCCCTCGATGTCCGCCGCCGGAATGTACGGCGGGTTGGACACGAGCACGTCGATGCGCAGCCCGGCTGTTTCCAGCGCAGGCGGGCGAACATTGCGCTCGGCATGTGCGCGCCGGCTCGCTGAGACATCAGCCTGCGGCTCTCCCTGTGTGCCGGTTCCATCTTCCGCCGCCTCTTGCTTGGCGCCCGCCGGCTTTGCGGTGAACGGCCTAAGCAGGTCGCCCTGCGCGAAAGCCATACGCGCTATCGCCCCGTGACGGGCTGCGTTCAGGCGGGCGACCGCGAGCGCGTCCTTCGACAGATCGGACGCGCACACACGCCAAGCCGGGCGCCGCGCGGCGAGCGTCACGGCAATGGCGCCGCTGCCCGTGCCGACGTCGACCACGGTCGGCGCAGGCGATCCGGGCGCGGGCTCACGCCCGGCCGCGCCCGGCCACAGCCGGTCGGCCGCGGCCAGCAACGCCTCAACCAACAGCTCCGTCTCGGGGCGCGGGATGAGCACCGCCGGCGTTACCGTGAACGGCAGGCCGTAAAACCATTGTTCGCCGACAATATATTGAACAGGCTCGCCGGCCGCCTTGCGCGACACAAGCGCCGTCCATTCCACCCCCCGCTCGGCCGGAAAAGGATCGCGCCAGTCGCGCAGCAATCCTGCGGGCTCTATTCCGAGCAAATGCTGCAGCAGCCGCTCCGCATTCGCCCGCCCCTCATCGACGCCTTGCTCCGACAAGTAGGATGCGGCCTTCAGGCAGGCTTCTCCGACCGTGAGGCCTTGAACCGGTTCGAACCGCAGCGGTCTATCTCCGGCTTCAGTCATCGCGGATACGCTCCCCTCAAGAAACGGCCGGCAAGACTGGCGCTCCGTAAAGCGCCCCTTGCCGGCCGATTGCTTTTTTGCTGATGTCATTCTTGATACGCTCGCCTTACTATACCCGCCGGTGTTATACGCCCGCGGTCGCGTTTTCCCGCTCCAGCAGCTCGGTTTGCTCCGCCAGCGTCAGCGCATCGACGATTTCCTGCATGTCGCCGTTCATCACGGCGTCCAGCTTGTGCAGCGTCAAGCCGATCCGATGGTCGGTCACGCGGCTTTGCGGAAAATTATACGTCCGGATCCGCTCGCTGCGGTCGCCGGTTCCGACTTTGCTTTTGCGCTCGCCGGCATACTTCGCCTCCTCTTCCTGCCGCTTGATATCGAAAATCCGGGCTCTCAGCACCTGCAGCGCCTTCTGCTTATTATCGTTCTGCGACTTGCCGTCCTGGCAAGTGGCGACGATCCCTGTCGGGATGTGCGTCACCCGCACCGCCGACTTCGTCGTGTTGACGGACTGCCCGCCGGCGCCGCTGGAGCAGAACGTGTCGACGCGGATGTCTTTATCGAGAATTTCGATTTCGACGTCTTCCACCTCCGGCATCACCGCGACGGTCGACGTCGACGTATGAATGCGTCCGCCGGACTCAGTCACCGGAATCCGCTGCACCCGATGGGCGCCGCTCTCGTATTTCAGCTTGCTGTAAGCGCCTTTGCCGGAGATCATGAAAATAACCTCCTTGAAGCCGCCCAGATCGTTCTCGTTCGCATCGAGCAGCTCGACGCGCCAGCCCTGCGAATCCGCGAAGCGGGTATACATCCGGTACAGGTCGGACGCGAACAAAGCTGCCTCATCGCCGCCCGCCGCGCCGCGCACCTCCACGATCACGTTCTTGTCGTCGTTCGGATCCTTCGGCAGCATGAGCACGCGAATGCGCTCTTCCAGCTCGGTCTGGCGGGCGGTCAGCTCCTCGATTTCCAGCTTGACCATCTCGCGCATTTCATCGTCCAGCCTCTCTGCCTGCATCGCCTTGGCGTCGTTGAGCTGTTCGATCGTATTTTTATATTCGGTGTAAGCCGCGTAAGCGTCCTGAAGATCGGATTGTTCCTTGGAGTAGTCGCGCAGCTTCTTCGGGTCGGCGGCGACGTCCGGGTCGCAGAGCAGTTCGCTCAGCTTTTCGTATCGGTCCGCCAGCGCTTGCAAACGGTCCAACATCATACATAACACCCCTAAATAAAAAATTCCGTCCTATTATTATACCACAATCCGCGCGGTTTCGTCCCTTGCCAAAAAAATACCGGCGCAACCGTCCGTCCCGCGCTCCTTTTAGCCACTATCCCCTCCGCTCAGGACCCCGCTCCACGCTCCTTTTAACCACTATCCCGTCCGCTCAGAACCCTACTCTCACGCTCCTTTTAACCACTCTCCCGTCCGCTCAGAACTCTGCTCCCACACTCCTTTTAGCCAATATCCCGTCCGCTCAGGATCCCGCTCCACGCTCCTTTTAACCACTATCCCCATCACTCAGACCCTGCTCCCACGCTCCTTTTAGCCACTATCCCCTCCGCTCAGAACACGACCTTGAAGCGCCCCCTCAACACCCCGCTTGAGAAAGACCGCAAGAAAATAGCATAGGCTACTATGCTTCCTAGCGGACTGGTAGTCGGATCGGCGTCGCCGCGTGCTGGAAAAGTGGCTTTGAGCTGGAGTGAGGGCGGCTATAAGTTGACTAACCTAACAAAGTGCATTTTATGCACTTGGTTAAATGCGGCCGGCGGCGATGGGACATCAAGGTGCACGGAGTACACCTTGTTTCGCGGTTTTCGGATAAAACCCCGGATTTGGGGCCAACAAGGTGCAGGTTTTGCACTTGGATTAGACGAAAAGGGAGAAACGGCGAAAACAAGGTGCAGGTTTTGCACCTTGCACCTCCCGCCTTGCACCCTGCACCTTGCACCTGGCACCCTGCACCCTGCACCTGGCAACTCCCGCCTTGCACCTTGCACCTTGCACCTCCCGCCTTGCACCTTGCACCTTGCACCCTGCACCCTGCACCCTGCACCTGGCACCTCCCGCCTTGCACCCTGCACCTTGCACCTTGCACCTGGCACCTGGCACCCTGCACCCTGCACCCTGCACCCTGCACCTGGCACCTCCCGCCTTGCACCGTGCGCGTTGCCGAACGATGCCGCTTGTGCTGAGCGAAGGGGATAGTGGCCGTAAGGCGGTTCAAACACCTCAACTGAGCCGACGGGATAGTGACCATAAGGCGGTTCAACCCCCCCAAGACGCAACTGACCAGCAGCCCAATGTCCACGGGAACGGAAAAAGGACGCTGACAGCGCCCTTTTCACCGCAGTTGCTTCTATACGTTAAACCGGAAATGCATAACGTCGCCGTCCTGCACGACGTATTCCTTGCCCTCCAGCCGAAGCTGGCCTTTCTCCTTGGCCGCGTTCATCGATCCGGCCGCCACCAGATCCTCGTAGGAAACGACCTCCGCGCGGATGAAGCCGCGCTCGAAATCGGTATGGATGACACCCGCCGCCTGCGGCGCCTTCATCCCTTTGCGGATCGTCCAGGCCCGGACCTCCTGAACGCCGGCCGTAAAGTACGTGTACAAGCCGAGCAGCTTGTACGCCGCCTTGATCAACCGGTTCAAGCCCGACTCTTCCAGCCCGAGCTCCTCCAGGAACATCGCCTTGTCCTCGCCCTCCAGCTCGGCGATCTCGGCTTCCACCTTCGCGCTGATCGGCACAACCTCCGCGTTCTCGGCCGCGGCGAATTCGCGAACCTTCTGCACATAAGGGTTGTTGTCCGTGTCCGCCACCTCGGCCTCGCTGACATTCGCCGCGTAAAGCACCGGCTTGATCGTCAGCAGATGCAGATCCCGCACGATAAGCCGCTCTTCCTCGCCAAGCTCCACGCTGCGCGCCGGCATGTCGTTGTACAACGCTTCCTTGATGCGTTCCAGCACTTCGACCTCCTGCGCGTATTTCTTGTCTCCGCCCTTCATGTTCTTGCGGCTGCGCTCGATCCGCTTCTCGACCGAATCGAGGTCCGCCAAGATCAATTCCAGGTTGATCGTCTGAATATCGCTGAGCGGGTCCACCTTGCCCGCGACGTGCGTGATGTTCTCATCCTGGAAGCAGCGCACCACGTGCACAATCGCATCCACCTCGCGGATATGCGCGAGAAATTTATTGCCCAGCCCTTCGCCTTTGCTCGCGCCGGCCACCAGGCCCGCGATATCCACGAATTCAAAAGCGGTAGGCACCGTGCGGTTCGGCACCACCAGCTCGGTCAGCTTGTCCAGCCGCTCGTCCGGCACCTCCACAACGCCTACGTTCGGATCGATCGTGCAAAACGGATAGTTCGCGGATTCCGCGCCCGCTTGCGTAATTGCATTAAAAAGCGTCGACTTTCCCACGTTGGGGAGGCCGACTATCCCTGCTTTCAAAGCCATCTATGACAACTCCTTAACCTCTGGATAATCTTACGCCATTATACCCGATGCGCAAAAACATTGAAAGCCCGGCTCACATATCATAAGGCAAAGGAGTTGACGGCCATATGCCGATATACCGCATCATCGTCGATCTGTCGGATCGAAAATTATATTTGCTCGACGGCAACACCGTCGTCCGCCAATTTCCCGTCGGAATCGGGAGAATGCTCAGCCGCACCCCGACCGGAGAGTTCACCGTCGTGAACAAACAGGCCAATCCCGGCGGCCCTTACGGAGCGTTCTGGCTCGGCCTGTCGAAGCCTCACTACGGCATCCATGGAACGAATGACCCGTCCTCGATCGGACGCGAAGTCTCACGCGGCTGCATCCGGATGTATAACCGGGACGTTCTTGCCCTGGCCGCGCTCGTGCCGATCCGCACACGGGTCACGATACGTCCCTGACATCGTCGGCGCATCCTGCCTTTCCTCCCGACAAAGTATGACCGGAAGCGCGACACGACATAATACTTTTGATACCGCATGACAACATGCCATCATCATCGCGCGGCTCAGGCGGCAAACAATCGGCATGCAACCCATAAGGAGGCGCACTGCAGTGGAGAACAAGGAACATAAAGGAAACTATAAAGGAACAACCGCGATGCACGCGAAAAATCAGGACATGGCGTTCGTCAACGATACGATAGAGGACACGAAATCCGTCAGCAACTTTACAGGCAAGAAGAGAACGGACCAATTCGGCAAAGAGTGACACCCTGTTTGCGCAAAAAAGACGGACGGCTGCCCTGCGCGGCCTGATCCGTCTTTTTACATATCACGTTCCGCGCAACGATCACCCGTCCCACAAGAAAACTGCTTTGCTGATTCCGGACGGAAAAAACCGCAGGCTGCGGTCCGTTGTCGGATACGCGCCTGCGGTTTCGGCGATGAGGCAGGGATTAAGCTTGGCCCTGGATTTTCGTCCTGAGCGCTTCTTTGCTTTGCAGACCGACCATTTTGTCGACCGGCTGTCCGTCTTTGAACAGGATCAGCGTCGGGATGCTCATGACGCCGAACTGGGAAGCGAGCTCAGGCTCTTCGTCGACGTTGATTTTGCCGATCGTCGCTTGACCTTGAAGCTCGGTCGAGAGCTCCTCTACGATCGGAAGCTGCATTTTGCAAGGTCCGCACCAAGGCGCCCAGAAGTCTACGAGCGTTACGCCGCTCTCGATGCTTTGCGAGAAATTTTCTTTCGTCAAGGTTACTGCCATGGGAATCATCCTCTCCTATTTGTATAATCACTTGCTATGTTAAGGGTAAACCCGTCACACCAGCTGCAATCAAACCGGTTCGCCTGCCGCTCAGCATGGTTCGCACGCTTGAATTTGGCCCAGCACAGCGGAAATCGTGATGCCGTCAAAATAATCCTCAAGCCGTTTCTCCGCCGCGCAGAAAATGCCGTCCATGACGGAACGCATATTGGAGCCGACGACGCAATCCATATCCGGATCGCCCGAGCACCAGCTCGGCATGAGCGAGCCCTGCGCCATCGCCCGGTAAACCGCGCCAAGCGTCACCGTCTCCGGATCGATGGTGAGCCGGTATCCCCCGCGCGTGCCTTCCCGCGTCTCGACGAAACCGCTCTTCCGGAGCACGCCCATGACTTTGCGGACCCGGGCGGCATTCGTCATTACATTCTCCGCGATCGTGTCGCTGGACGCCATCTTTTCCGGCAAATGGGCGAGAAGGACTAGACTGTGGACGGCTATGGTGAATTCGCTGTTCATTACGGCACCCCGCTTTGTACTGTAATTTTATCAGTTACAGTTACCTTTGTCAACGGCTGCCGTCCGTCCACCGGTAGTGTACCTTCTAGAAATTGAAATTATCCGGATCCGCGCCGAATCGATGATGGCGGTCCAGCTCATCGATGCTTGCCATTTCGGTCTCCGTCAGCTCGAAATCGAAAATATCAGCGTTCTCCTTGATCCGCTCCGCCTTGACCGATTTCGGGATCGTCAGCACGCCGTGCTGCAAATCCCAGCGCAGGACGATTTGGGCCGGCGTCTTGAAATACTTCTCGGCCAGCTCGTTCAACAGTGTAACGTCGAGATTGCCCTGCATCAGCGGACTCCACGCCTGCAGCTTGATGTTCGACTTGTCGCAGTAGGCGCGGAGCTGGCGCTGGGTCAGCAGGGGATGGAACTCCACCTGATTGACCGCCGGGACGACCTCGCATGTTTGCAGCAGATCCTCCAGATGGTGTGCCTGGAAATTGCTGACGCCGATCGCACGGACCTGCCCGTCCCTGTACAGCCTCTCGAGGGCGCGGTACGTGTCCTTGTATTTGCCCGCCACCGGCCAGTGGACCAAATACAGGTCGACGACATCCAGGCCGAGCCTGCGGCGGCTGGCCTCGAATGCCCGCAGCGTGCTGTCGTAGCCCTGGTCCGTATTCCAAACCTTCGTCGTAATGAAAATCTCGCCGCGGCCGATGCCGCTCTCCTTGACCGCACGGCCGACGCCTTCTTCGTTGCCGTACACGGCGGCAGTGTCGATCAGCCGGTAGCCCGTTTGGAGCGCGGCTTCAACCGCATGCTCCACCTCCCGGCCTTCCTTCGACTGCCAGACGCCCAGTCCGAACCACGGAATTTGCACGCCGTTGTTCAGTTCGATTTTATCGGAGATGCTGCCCAAATGTACCATTCCGCCATGCCTCCCAATCCCATATTGTCCGTCTTTCCTCATTACCACTCGCCAGGATCGCCAAACAGGTCCAGCTGCTCCGCGGATTCACCCGTATCGAACGTCCCGCGGGGCGGCACTTGCCCCAGAAGGGCCATCATCCGCTTGGCGTTATCCGCCGCGACCATCGGCTCCAGGGACGCCCGGAACGCGTCAAACATGGCCGGAACGGTCTCGAACGGAATGCCGCCGCGCGCGTGTCCCGTCATGCCCTGATACGCCTTCACGATAAAATGAAACCCGGCAGCCGTTTCGGCCGTCCATTTCTCCATGTTCCGGATCGGCTGCACCGCGTAGAACGAGCTGTCCACCTCCACCGTCCGAAACCATTCGCCGTATGTTTTCAGCTTGTTTCTGGCCGCGGCGGAATCGGGATAAAGCGTATCGTGATCGCCAACCCGCAAGCCCGATCGCAATCATGGCGTCCGGAACACCTCCACTCCTACAATAGCAAATCAAGAGGATAAAAGAAAACAGAACAAGACCGGCCCGGGGCGTGAACTCCGAATCGGTCTTTCAGGCTGCCGTGTTATTCTCCGTGCCGGCGTGCGGGGATTGCTGTTCAGGCAAAGGACATGCACAGGTAGCTGAGCGTTCCCATGTCATAGCTGCGGTAAATCGGCTTCCCTCCGCCCTGACCGGCTCCGAGCGCGATGAACAGCGGCACGAAATGCTCTTCCCGCGGTACCGCCCGGCGGGCATGCGGCGCCAATTCCTTATAGCGGAAAAGCGCGTCGCAATCGTTCTCGGCGATCCGGTCGATCAGCCACTGATCGAATTCCTCGGCCCAAGGCTCGACCGCGCTCTGCCCCCAATGAATCTCGGCAAAATTGTGCACGGTCACGCCGCTGCCGATGACCAGGATGTCCTGCTCGCCCAAACCGCTTAGAGCCTGGCCGATTCTGAACTGCTCAGCCGGCGGGAGGAAGGGATGCACGGAAATCTGCACAACCGGAATATCCGCTTCCGGATACATCCGGTGAAGCAGCGTCCAGGAGCCGTGGTCGAGACCCCGCCTGGTGTCGGCGAGCGTTTCGATGCCATTTTGCGCGAAGCGCTCCCGGACGTCGTTCGCCAGCTTGACGGAGCCCCTGGCATTGTAGGTGACCGCGTACAGCTCCGGCGGGAAACCGCCGAAATCGTAAATCGTTTCATATACGTCGTCGGTCGAAGAAACCGTCAGCACCCGGCTTTCCCAATGGGCGGTGAATATGACGATCGCCTTCGGCCGGTACGTCTTGCCGAGCTTGCGCAGAAAATCGGTATACGGCGTTTCCTCGATGGCCAGCATCGGTGAACCGTGGGCGAGAAAAAGAGACGGCATCATAGGCGGGTGGACCTCCTGTTTATTTTGCATTAGGTTACTTTATGTAAGTAAATATATAATTAGTTATGCGAGTAGTCAAGGGGCTGGCTGCCTTTTAGCCATTACCCCTTCGCTCAGCTTGTGATGCCGTTAGGCGGGAGCGGGCGCGTTGGGGGCGACGGCGTGAGCTGCGGCGGCGGGGGGGGGGGCGCAGGTAGGCGGCGGCGTGAGGGGCGACTGTACAAGTTGCGAGGCGCAAGGTGCAAAACCTGCACCTTGTTTTGAGCATTTCTCCCGTTTTGACCAATCCAAGTGCAAAACCTGCACTTTGTTGACCCTAAATCCGGGTTTTATCCCGAAATGCTGAAACAAGGTGTATTTTTTGCACCTTGATCACTGATCTCCGCCGTCCGAATTAAATAAGATGCAGGAAATGCACCTTGTTACCTTGCGCGTAGTCGAACGGTATCGCATGGAGCACCTTAGCAGACTACCACCGGCGCCAGCTCCCCTCACCAAGCTACTTCCCGCCACCCACCAGCGTCGGCTACCCAAACAAGCAACTTTCCAGCCACCACCGGCGCCGGCTACCCCACCAAGCTAATTTCCCGCCACCCACCGGTCTCAGCTCCCCTCACCAAGCTACTTCCTCCACCACCGGCCCGAGCCAACCAACATCATCGCAGGTCAATCCATATATTCCCACGCCCCCCGAACGAGCTCATACGCCAACACCTTGACCTCTTTCCCCTTCCTCTCGGGCCGAAGCCAACCTTTGGCGCAGAGCGATTGCAGCATACCGACCGCCGTACGATGATTCAACCGGAAATGCGCCGCCACATCGATCGGCCGAATCGGCCGCACAAGCTGAACGGCCAGCCGCAGCACCTCCTTCTCAGCCAACACCGCGCGATCGACCGGCGCTTCCGCCGGCTGGTAGCGGCCAAGCAGCATCCGCAGCAGCGAAATGCACACTTCCGGGCGAGGGGCTACATCGTCATAGGCAAAAGACACAACGCGAAAGCCCATCGCTTGCAAGAACGTCTCCCGATTCAACTCTTTACTGTAGCTTTTCCGGTCCATATCCCGCACATGCGGGCCAAACCCCTTCACCTCCCAGATGAATTTCAAATATCCAGGCAGATACCCGTAGTCACCGAAGTAAGAATTGCCGCGGAAGTCAAACACCTCAAACTCCGGATGGAGGTCGTCGAAGTTGCCCTTCAACGGCCACCAGATATTCTCGGCAAAAAGCCGCTCGGCATGCCCGTGTCCCCGTTCCAGCCGCCCTTTTCGTTCACCGGAACGGCGTTCCAGATGACGCTGGATAAAAGCCGCATAGGCTTTTTCAAAAGAATGGTTTTCCTTCATCAAAACTCCCCCCTTGTCAGGCTCCACAACGCAAAAACGCCCCTTCCATCCTTGACAGGATAAAAAGGGACGTTCTTCGTCACGTTGCAATCATTATAGCATGACAAATCCTTTGCAGATAGGGGGTTTTCGTCAACTACCGGCCAACCGCGATTGCCGCCTGTCCCGGCGCGCGTTGCGGCGCGGCATCGCGACGGTCTGACCACAGATCAACCCCCGGCCGACGCGCTTTTCCGCGCTGCATGGCGGACGATCTGACACAGGTCAACCCCCCACGCAACCGACCTGTCCGCTTCCCGTCATGATCCGCCGCCGACCACTCTTAGCCCGACGACGCCAGCGATGATCATGGAGATGAACAGCAGCTTGCGCATATCCTTGGACTCCTGGAAAAGGAACATGCCGAGCAGCACGCTCCCCGCCGAGCCGATACCCGTCCAGATGCCGTATGCCGTGCTGATCGGAATGTCCTGCAGCGCCCTAGAAAGGAAATAGAAGCTGACGAAGCCGGACAGCGCCGCCCCGACCGTCGCCTTCCATTTCGTGAACCCTTCGGACAATTTCAAAAATGTGACGCCGCCGATTTCCCCGAGCCCCGAGATCAGCAAAAAGATCCACGCCATCGCCCCGTCACTCCTTTCGCTTCCCCGCCGCCGCGACGGGCTCGTTCCGGGCTCCCCCATCTTGCGCCGCCGTTTCAAGCTTCGCTTCTGCCGCCGGAGCCTTGTCCGCCGGGATATCCCCGGCAACCGCCGTCTCACCCGGCCTGCTATCCGATGCCGACGGCACACCACCGACCGCCGGACCACTGCCGCCCACCTTCGGCCCGTCGCCACCGAACGCCGTCTCACCCAGCCTTCCGTCCGATGCCGACGGCACACCACCGATCGCCGGCCCATCGCCACCGACCGCCGGACCGCTGCCACCTACCTCCGGCACGCTGCCCGCCGCCCGACCACCGTTGCCGCCCGCAGGCAGACCACGGTCGCTGCCCGCGGACTCATCGCATGCCGCAGCCGGCTCACCGCACGCGGACGCCGGTTCACCGCCCGCAACCGCGGGCCTCGGCGCGTCCGCGGCGATCATTTTCAGCCCGACGATCCCGCCGATCAGCAGCGCCACAAAGAACAACCGCCACAAATCGACGGGCTCCCCGAGAAAAAGGATCCCCACGACCACGGTCCCGGCCGTCCCGATCCCCGTAAACACGGCGTAAGCGGTTCCGACTTCGATCGAGCGGATCGCCCGCGCGAACAAAAAAAAGCTAAGGCCCAGAGCCGCGGCGGTCGCCACACTCGGCCACAGCCGCGTGAAGCCGTCGGACTCCTTCAGTCCGAAAGCCCACCCTATCTCAAGCAAACCCGCCACCAGCAGCGAAAGCCAAGCCATGATGCCTCATCCTCCCGACAGTACCTTCCAGAACGCCGCCCAAGCCACTCGTTGTCTTTCCCGATAGACTTCCGTACTATACAGCTGGCTCTCCACCAGCAATCCGTCAACCAACGCGTAAAAAACCGCAACCGCCTCCGCCGTCCCGCTCCGAGGCAGCTCGCCCGAAGCCATGCCGGTTTCCAGCATGCGCGCCAGTTGCTCGGTGACCGCGGCTTCGTAGCGCATAAACTGCTCCTGCAGCCTTGCCTTTAAATGCCTGGGCGGCATCAGCATCGTCCGTTTCAGAAACGCTTGGCCGCCGGTCGACCGGTCCTCATCGGTACAATACCCGAACGCCGCGAACATGGCCGCCTCGCACGAGCCTCCGGCCCGCGCTTCCAGAAACGCCGCAAACCGGTCCGTCTCCTTTCGCGCAGCTTCCTCGAACAGCGCCAGAAAAAGCCGCTCTTTGGAGGCAAAGTGCGCATAAATTGAAGGGGTCTTGATGCCGACCGCCTTGGCGATCTCGGCAAGCGTCACGCCGTCGTAGCCGGCCTCCGCAAACATCGCAAGCGCGGCTTCCCTGATTCGATTGGCCGTCATATGGGCAAGCATCCTCCCGGAAGCGGCCCTCCGCTCCCTAACTAATATTAGTTAGGTAAAGTATATCACGCTCCGGCCTGCTTTTCAAGTGACATTAGAACCGACCGAAGGGGACGGCCGGCATTGTTTGCGGGCACATACAGGGCAACGGAGGGCGAGGTGTTTCATGCGGAGCCCGGCACGCTCCTGCATTGGCTGACGGAACGGTACTGCATGTACGCGTCGGACAAGAACGGGAACATTCACATCGTGGACATCCACCATCTGCCTTGGCCTTTGCAGCAGGCGAAAGTATGATTTGAAGCACGCAAGGAAAAAAGCGGGCAAATAAAAGGCAGCCTTTCGGTAGAGGAAAGGCTGCCTTTTATTTTCGCCTGCGACAGGGAATTCCCCGCCCTTTTCCTGCTCGCGCCTCTTCCGGCAGGCGTTGCAGCGCGGCATGTCAGCCGATCAACGCCTCCATCTTGCGCCAAGCCAGCCGGTCGCGCATCGCGACGACAGGGCCGACGACGATCGTGACCGGGCTGCGCAGCTGCACGGTTTCGGGGTTCGCGGCGATGTCGGCCAGCGTGCCGGCCACGACCCGCTCGCCGCCCAGCGAGCCGCTCTGGATGAGCGCGATCGGCGTGGAGGCGTCCTTGCCGTGCGCCAGGAGCCGCCCGGTGATGACCGGCAGCTGCTGCAGCCCCATCAGCACCACGAGCGTCTCCGCTCCCGCCGCCCATGCCCAGTCCACGCAGGCGCCGTCCTTGCCGACGCATTCATGGCCGGTGATGACGGCGAACGAAGCGGCCAGCGTGCGGTGCGTCACCGGAATGCCCGCATAGGCCGGCACCGCGATGCAGGACGAGATGCCGGGCACGATCTCGAACGGCACGCCGAGCTCCGTCAGATGCGCCGCCTCCTCTCCGCCGCGCCCGAAGACGAACGGATCGCCGCCCTTCAGGCGCGTCACGGTCAGCCCGCGCAGCGCCCGGTCGGCGATCAGCGCGTTGATGTCGTCCTGCTTCATCGTATGGCGGCCTGACGCTTTGCCGACATACAGCAGCTCGGCTTGCGGCGAGGCCTCCCGCACGAGCTCCTCCGACACCAGCCGGTCATAGATCAGCACATCCGCCAGCCGGATCGACTCCAGCCCGCGCACCGTGATCAGCTTCGGGTCGCCCGGACCCGCGCCGGTCAAAAAGACGAATCCTTTGCCGCCCATCCGCAACCACCCTTTCTCCCAACGTTGTAATCGTCAGCTAAAGCCGGCCCGTCAACGGACCTTCGCAAGCCCGCTGCAGACCATCGGCCATTTAACATACGCCGTTACAACCGCGCTAGTCCGCCTTCGCCCCGTCCGGCTTCAAAACCTCATCCGTACCGGCGTTTGCGCATAGGCCGGTCGCGGACGCGCTCGCGGCGTCCTCCTCGGACAACGCCCCGCCGAAATGGCGGGACATGGCGACCACCATGCTGCCCATCCGCTCCTCCTCCGGAAAAAGCACCCGCTTGACGCCTTCCTCGAACAGCGCCTCCGCCGTCACTTTGCCCACCGCGACCGCGAGCACATCGCCCTCAAAGGCGGCCAGCACCCGCTCATACAAGCCGCGCTTCGCCGCGCTGCCCATCACGTACCGCACCTGCACGGTGCTGGTGAACGCGACGGCGTCGACCTTGCCGCCGATAATCTCGTCGATCAGCGTCGTCGCCACATCGCCCTCCGGCGGAACGTGCCGGTAAGGCAGCAGCTCTTCGCAAATCGCGCCCCGCGCCGCGAGCGCGCCGGTGACGCGCGGCGCCGGATCGCCGTACAGCTGCAGCGCCACCCTTTTGCCCAGCAGCGTATAAGGCTCCATCTCGCGAAGCAAGCCCGCCGTCGTTCCGTCGTTGTCGCGCACATCGGGCGTCAGACCCATTCGCCGCAGCACGTTGACCGTCTTGTAGCCGCGGGCCGCAAGCCGCATGCGCTTCAACGCGCCCAGGAAAGCCTCGCCATAGCCGAGATGCTCGGCCGTCTTCATCAGCGCCTCCGTACCTACGCCCGTCGTCAGCACCAGCCAATCCGCCGGGTCCTCGATCAACGCCTTCAATTGCTCTTCAATCCGCGTATCGTCCATAAAAACGGTGCCCTGCGCCGGTCTCACCAGCGCACGGCCGCCGAATTTCTCGATCATGCGACTCATCTCATCCGCCTTGCGCGGACCCGTAACGGCTATCGTTTTCCCTTCCAAGCGCGCCATACAGCCGCCTCCCATCGTGGAGCATCCCATCATTACATCTTTACGACACTAATGATTGTACCCCATCTACGGTCAGCGTGACATTCCCCTTGTCGTCCACCGTTACCGGAAAGGTCGTCACGCACCCCTCGTCAGGCGCCTGGACCAGCCCGTCGTGCAAATTGATTTTCCAATCGTGCAGCGGACAATAGACGTGGTGATCGCACACCATGCCTTCGGACAGCTTGCCGCCCTTATGCGGGCATCGGTTCTCGATCGCCTTCATGCCGCCGTCCGACAGCTTGAACACCGCCAGCTCCATCTCGCCGACCCGAAACACCCGCGCTCCCCGCTCCTGAAATTCCGAAATATGCCCGATCGTAAACTTTGGCATGGTTTCGCCCACCTCTCCTTTATATATGCCAACAGGCTTTTATGTCGCAATGATGCCGCAATTCCGCAGGTCGCAAACGCCCGCTTAACGTTCCTTGTCGGACATCAGCGCTTTCGGGCTGGCCGCGTCTCCGGCAGCGGCCGTTTCCGCGTGCGCCGGAGCGGTCATCACGTCGAACGCCTTGCGCAGGTCGTCGGTCTCGATGATCTGCTTCCAAGGATCCTTCTGCAGGCTGAGCGTCTTGTCGATGCGGGAGACGAGCGCCTCGCGATCTTCCTTTTTCTCCAGCGCCTTCTTCACCGAGTCGAGGCCGACCCGCTGAATCCATTCGCTCGTGCGCTCCATGTAATTCGCGGTCTCGCGGTAGTATTGCAGGTAAGCGCCCGTCCATTCGAGCACTTCCTCGTCGGTCTTCACCTTCACGAGCAGCTCGGCCGCGCGGACCTTCGTACCGCCGTTGCCGCCTACATAAATTTCGCTGCCGCCGTCGATCGCGATGACGCCGAGGTCCTTGATCGTCGACTCCGCGCAGTTCCGCGGGCAGCCGGAGACGGCGAGCTTCACCTTATGCGGCGTGGCGAGCCGCTCGAACTTTTTCTCCATCGCAATCCCCATCTGGATCGAATCCTGCGTGCCGAAGCGGCAGAACGTCGAGCCCACGCACGTCTTCACCGTCCGCAGCGACTTGCCGTAGGCATAGCCGGACGGCATGTCGAGCTCCTTCCAGACGTTCGGCAGGTCCTCCTTCTTCACGCCGAGCAGGTCGATCCGCTGGCCGCCCGTAATCTTCACGAGCGGCACCTCGTACCGTTCCGCCACCTCCGCGATCCGCTTCAAATCCTCCGGCGTCGTCACGCCGCCGTAGATCCGCGGCACGACCGAGAAGGTGCCGTCCTTCTGGATGTTGGCGTGGTTGCGCTCGTTGACGAAGCGGGATTCCAGCTCGTCCTCGTGCTCCTCCGGCCATACCATGCCGAGGTAGTAGTTCAGCGCAGGGCGGCACTTGCTGCAGCCCTCGGGGTTTTTCCATTCCATGACGTGCATGATTTCCTTCGTCGTGGTGAGCCGCATCCGCTTGATCGCCTCGACCACCTCGTCGCGCGTATGCTCCGTACAGCCGCAGATGCCTTCCTTGACGGCCGCCACGTTGTCCGCGCCGAGCGCCGACAGGAGAATGCCTTCGACCAAAGGCTTACAGCCTCCGCAAGAACCGGACGCCTTCGTGCACGCCTTGATCTCATTGACGCTCACGCAGCCTTTTTCCGTGATGGCTTCCATAATGGTGTCCTTCGTGACGCCGTTGCAGCCGCAGACGATCTCGTCTCCGCTCATCGCGGCGACCAAATCGGCCGTGCTGGCAGGCTTGCCGCTTCCGCCGCCGGGTCCGAACAGCACTTCCTTCTCCCGTCCGGCGAAGCTCTCGCCGCTGCGGATCAGGGAGAACAGCCGCGAGCCGTCCGTCGTGTCGCCGAACAGCACGGCGCCGATCGGCTTGCCGTCCTGGAAAACAACCTTTTTATATACGCCGTCCAGATCGTCCTGCACGCGGAGCGCTTTCGTTCCCGGTTCGTCCGTGAAGCGGCCGGCCGAGAATACGTTGACGCCCGACACCTTCAGCTTGGTCGAAACGACAGAGCCTTGGTAGCCGTCGCTCTCGACGCCGGCCAGCTTTTTCGCCAGTATCGCCCCCTGCTCGTACAGCGGCGCCACCAGACCGTACGCAATGCCGCGGTGCTCCGCGCACTCGCCGACCGAGTATACATTCGGAACGCTCGTCTGCAGGTAGTCGTCGACGACGATGCCGCGGTTCACCTCGATGCCGCTTTCCTTCGCAATCTGCACGTTCGGCTTGATGCCGACCGCCATGACGATCAGGTCCGCGTCCACCTGGGAGCCGTCCTTGAATTTCAGTCCGGTCACCCGATTCTTGCCGAGGATCGAGTCCGAGTTTTTCTCGAGCAGGAATTTCATCCCTTGACGCTCCAGCTCATCCTGCAGCATTTTGGCGGCGGTGAAATCCAACTGGCGTTCCATCAGATAATGGTAGATGTGCACGACGCTGACGTCCATTTTCAGATTCAACAGCCCCCGCGCCGCTTCAATGCCGAGCAGGCCGCCGCCGATGACCACGGCTTTCTTGTAGCTCTTCGCCGTCTCGATCATCGTCTCGCAGTCCTTGATGTCGCGGAACGCGATGACGCCTTCCTTATCGGCGCCCGGCAGCGGCAGCATGAACGGCAGCGAGCCGGTGGCGAGGACAAGCTCGTCGTAAGGGACGGCGAGGCCTTTGTCCGTCGTTACGATTTTACCGGCCGTGTCGATCTTCGTCGCCGTCTGCCCCGCATGCAGCAGAATCTGGTTGTCGCGGTACCAATCCCAGTCGTTCAACACGATATCCTGCATATTGACGTCCCCTGCGAGAACGGATGAGAGCATGATACGATTGTAGTTCGGATGAGGCTCCGCCCCGATGATGGTGATGTCATACCGGTTCGGGTTGAGCTTGAGCAGCTGCTCCACAAACGATACGCCGGCCATTCCGTTGCCGATCATGACGAGTTTCTTCTTCATAAAGCTTCTCCTCCTGTGTCGAAACATAAAAAACCTATCCCTTGGATCCTCTACGATCCGAGAGACAGGCATCATTGCCATAGCCGCGGCACGCCGTTGTGCCAGAACTAATACGATATAGGTACAGTATAGTGCGGTTAATCACCAATGTCAACATTTCTAACATAAAAAGTTGTTGGATGATCTGAGCCAAATTGCCGTCGACAGCGTTTTTTCTATATGTTATATTTTATTACACATTTGACAGCTTTGACAGCGAAACGGAAGCGAGGTGACACCCCATGCTTAAATCGGCCCTGCTCATCGAAGACAGCTCACGCATCGCGTCGCTGCACAGCCTGCAGCAAAATTGCCGCACGCTGCACCGCTGCAAGACGGCTGACGACGCGCTTCCGCTCATCAGCATCGTGGAAGCGGCCATCCTGTATACCCCTTTGGAGCGTTTGTGCGATTGGCAGTCGACGATCGCCGGCATGAGGCGGCTGCCTGTCCTGTGGCTGTGCATGGAAACCGAGGCCCCGAAGGAAATCGACTGGGGCTATGCGCTGGACGGCGTGCTGTTCGCGTCCATGACGACCGTCGAAACGCAATTTGCGTTGAAGTGGGCGTTAAGAAGCTTTCATCAGCGGAAAAGATGGGCGGAGGAGCGCGAGCAGCTGCTGCAGCGGCTGGAGGAACGGAAGTGGATCGACCAGGCGAAGGCCGTCCTCTGTGAAATCAAGGGCATCAGCGAGGCCGAGGCTTACGATTTCCTGCGCAAGCAGGCGATGAATGAACGGAAAAGGATCGGCGATATCGCCGCTTCAATCGTGAAGGTGTATCAGTTGATTCACGGTTGACGGCGCAATTCCGATGCCGGATGTCAGGTTTTCTCTATAAAAATTTTTTACGGAAATTATTTATGTTAGTTATATTGACACGGTTGTGACAAATCGCATATAATTCAAAACATGATCAACGTTCACAATGCTGTGACGTTCATATTCGTCGGTGAGCACAAAGCCGTGCCGCCGGTTGGCAACGAGGCCGCCTGCATCCTTCGGGATGAAGTGCGGCCTTTTCATGTCAGGCAGTGTAAAGAGAAATGTACATTGGAGAGGAGTTTTGTACAATGATGGGGAACAAGGGATTTTGGGAAAGTGGTCATAAGCCTTCGTTGTTCAGCAGTTTTCTTTATTTCGATGTCAGCTTTATGATTTGGGTTCTGATGGGTCCGCTGGTCGTCGTGATCATGTCCGACTATCCGATGGATGCCGCGCAGAAAGCGAACCTCGTAGCGCTGCCGATTCTCGGCGGATCGATTCTCCGCCTCGTACTCGGCTTCCTGACCGACCGGATCGGACCGAAACGGACCGGCCAGCTGGGCATGCTGATCACCATGGTGCCGCTCGTATGGGGCTGGCAATTCGTCAACTCGCTCAATGAGCTGTATTATGTAGGCCTGCTGCTCGGCGTCGCCGGCGCATCGTTCGCCGCCGCGCTGCCGCTCGCCAGCCGCTGGTATCCGCCGCAGTATCAAGGGCTTGCCATGGGCATCGCCGGCGCGGGCAACAGCGGCACCGTCTTCACGACGCTGTTCGCGAACCGGATCGCTCAGGCTTACGGTTGGGAAACGGTTTTCGGTTTGGCGCTCATCCCGATCGCCGTCGTGTTCCTCGTGTTCTCGATTCTCGCCAAGGACAGTCCGAATCAGCCGAAGCCGAAGACGCTGGCCGATTACGGCAACATTCTGAAGTTGAAGGATACCTGGCTGTTCTGCATTCTGTACAGCGTCACATTCGGCGGCTTCGTCGGCCTGGCGAATTACCTGACGATTTTCTTCAACACGCAATACGGCCTTAGTCCGGTCCGCGCGGCCGACTTCACGACCCTTGCCGTAATCGCCGGCAGCTTCTTCCGTCCGGTAGGCGGCTGGCTGGCCGATCGGATCGGCGGCATCCGGATGCTGATGCTGCTGTATGCGGGTGCGGCGCTCATGCTGGCCTCCGTCTCCTCGATTCCGCCGCTCGGCGTCGTAACGGCGCTGCTGTTCGTCGGCATGATGTGCCTTGGCGCCGGCAACGGCTCGGTATTCCAGCTCGTACCCCAGCGTTTCCAGGGCGAGATCGGCATCGTGACGGGCATCGTCGGCGCGGCCGGCGGGGTCGGCGGCTACTTCCTGCCGAAAATTCTCGGCAACCTGTACCAATCGACAGGCTCGTACACGCCGGGCTTCCTTATCTTATCCGGCATCGCGCTGTCCTGCGTCGTGCTGGTGGGCATCGTTCAGGGCCAGTGGAAAAAGCACTTCCTCGGCCAAGGCGGCAAAGCGCGGCTGGACGACGGCACGCTCGCATCATAAGGCACGGGTGACGTCAGGGACGGCAAGCGCAAACGACAGCGAGCCCGGCTGCAGCCTGCAGAAGGAGGATACCGGCATGGACGCATTCGACGCATACGATATCTTCGAGCTGCTTGATGTGATGGATTTGTTGTCCGCATGAACGCCTGACCCGTTAGCAACACATGTACATTTCTATAGGAGGGAGGGATTTCGATGGCCTCTCCTGTCGCCGCACAACCGAATACAGATCGTCTTCCTTCCCACTGCTGTTATTGCAGCATGCAATGCGGCATCGAACTGGTGCGGACGGAGGCGGAGCCCGGGTTCGAGGTGAAGCCGAGCCCGGATTTCCCGGTCGCCACAGGCAGACTGTGCCAGAAAGGCTTCCACTCGATGGCGCATGCGATTCATCCCGAACGGCTGCTGCACCCGCTGCGCAGGCCGTTCGGGCCGGTCGGCGATTCCGCCGATTCGGCCGGTTCCCCCGGCTCCGCATGGGAGCGCGCTTCCTGGGAATCGGCGCTGGACGGCATCGCTTCCCGCATTCGCGATATACAGGCCCGTTACGGCTCCGACGCCGTCTCCGTCTTCGGAGGCGGCTCGCTGACGAACGAGGTCTGCTACCTGCTCGGCAAATTCACGCGCGTCGCGCTGAAATCGCGCTACATCGATTACAACGGGCGATACTGCATGTCCTCCGCCGCCGCCGCCCAGAACAAGGCGTTCGGCGTCGACCGCGGCCTGAGCCTGCCGCTGGAGGAAGTATCGCAATCCCAATATATTATACTGGCCGGCACGAACATTGCGGAGTGCCAGCCGACGATGATGCCCTACCTGCTCGCCGCCAAGAAACGCAAGGCGGTGATCGTGACGATCGACCCGCGGCAGACGATGACGTCCAAAATCGCAGACATTCACGTGCCGCTCCAGCCCGGCTTCGATTCGGTATTCGTCAACGCCCTCCTGCATGTCATCCTCGAGGAGCGGCTGTACGATGCGGAATTCGTGGCCAGCCATACCGACGGCATCGACGATGTGCGCGAGGCTGTCCGCGAGTTCTCTCCGGACCGCGTATCGCTGTACACCGGCATTCCGGTCGAGGTCATCCGCACGATCGCGCGCGGCTTCGCCAAGGCGGAATCCGGCGTCGTGCTCACCGCGCGCGGCCTGGAGCAGCAGACCAACGGCGTGGAACACACGCTGAACTATATTAATCTGTGCCTGCTCACCGGCAAAATCGGCAAGCCCGGCTGCGGCTTCGGCGCCGTCACCGGGCAAGCGAACGGCCAGGGCGGCCGCGAGCACGGGCAGAAGGCGGATCAGCTGCCGGGCTACCGGATGATCGACGATCCGGCCGCCCGCGAGCATGTCGCCCGCGTATGGGGCGTCGAACCGGCCGAGCTGCCCGGCAAAGGCGTTTCGGCTTACGAGCTGTTCGGCAAAATTCTCGACGGCGAGATCAAGGCGATGATCGTGCTCGGCTCCAACCCCGTCGTCTCCAGCCCGAACAGCGCACGAGTCGCGGAAGCGCTGCGGAAGCTGGAACTGCTCGTCGTGGTCGACCTGTTCGAGACGGAGACGGCCGCCTATGCGCACTGGCTGCTGCCCGGCACCTCCTTCCTCGAAGCGGAGGGTACGCTCACGAATCTCGAGGGCCGCATCTTCCACCGTGCGCAAGCTTTGGAGCCGCCCGGCGAGGCTATGCCGGACTTCAAGCTGATCTGCGCACTGGCGGACCGCCTCGGCCGGGGCGAACATTTCCGCTTCGATTCACCCGAAGCCGTGTTCAATGAGCTGCGCCGCGCCACCGCCGGCGGCAAAGCCGACTACAGCGGCATCACCTACGCGCGTCTCATCGCCGAGAAAGGCGTGTTCTGGCCCTGCCCTTCCCCGGAGCATCCGGGCACGCCGCGGATGTTCGACGGCGGCGCCTTCGCCCATTCGGACGGGCGCGCGAGGCTTCACGGCATCACGCCGCAGAAGCCGGCCGAGACGACGGATGCGCAGTATCCGTATATCCTGACGACCGGCCGGCTCGGCAGCCATTACCTGAGCGGCGTGCAGACGAGGCGAACGGACGCGCTGATGAAGAAGGCGTCCGTTCCGGTCGCGGAGCTCCATCCGTCGCTCGCCGAGAAGCTCCGCCTGCGCTTCGGCGACAAGGTGCGGCTGACGACAAGGCGCGGCTCCCTTGTATTCGAGGTGAAAATTTCCCAGGAAATACACCCGACGACAATATTCGTCCCGTTCCACTGGGGCGGCGACCTGTCGGTCAACCGGCTTACCAACGACGCCCTGCACCCGATCAGCCGGATGCCGGAGTTCAAGATATGCGCGGTGCGCGTCGAACGCGCGGACCGCGAGCTTTACGGCGCCGGGACGGAGGATGCGTTAGCCGCCGGTGCCGCCGTCCAGCCGTGCGCCGGTGCCGCCGGGGCACGGCAAAGCCGCACTGCCGCTTCGGCGGCATCGCCTGACCCGCCAGCCGCTTCGGCGGCGCCGCCTGCCGCGCCTGCTGCAGCCGCGGCGGATGCCGCGATTGAAACAACGGCAGGCCCGGCCGCCGCAGAAGGAAGGGTGCGGCTGCGCACGGCGAGCGAGAACGGCAGATGACCACTCCCCCGTTCTCGTGAGTGCAGACCGCACCAACACCCATGCAAAAAGACTGCTCCCCTGAAGATTGGATCCCTTCCAGGAGCAGTCCTTTTGTTATGGTCATGTATGGGTTAACAAGCAAGCACAGCGAGTGGCAAGTGATCTCGCTTCACGGGGGATAGCCATCAGGCGCTCATTACCTTTGACCATTATTCATGGTATAATGGGATTAACAAAAATTCCTCGCAACGGATAGCAAAACTCATGGAGTGGATGAAATGAACGACCTGCTCGATCCCAAAGTCGATTTTGTGTTCAAACGGATCTTCGGCAGCGAGGAGAACAAAGATGTGCTGCTCTCCTTCCTGAATGCGGCACTCCGGGAGACAGAGCCGAAGCCACTTACGCAGATTATTCTGATCAATACACATATTGATAAAAATGCGCTTGAAGATAAACAATCCGTATTGGATATTCGCGCAAAAACCGCAGAAGGCAAGCAAATCAACCTGGAAATCCAGCTTGCCGACAAATACGACATGGCTCCACGTACCTTGTATTACTGGGCGAAAATGTACGAGGAACAATTGGCCGAAAAACAGCTGTATAAAGAACTGAAGAAAACGATCACGATCAATATTTTGAACTTCACCATGCTGCCAAACGACCGTATCCACAACACGTTTCATCTGCGGGAAGACCATACGGGCTTGCTGCTCACAGACCACATCGAAATTCACTTTATGGAACTGCCGAAGCTGGAGGAAAAGGCGTACAGTTTGGACGATCGGTTAGTCAAATGGCTCACCTTTCTCAAAGGAGTGCCCAAAGAACGATGGGAGGTATTAGCGATGGATATGCCGGAATTGAAAAAGGCGATGACGACGCTGGAGTTTTTAAGCCAAGACAAAGAAGCTCGATACATGTACGAAATGCGCAAAAAAGCCTTGTTGGACGAACGTTCAGCGCTGGATTATGCGGAAACCAAAGCGAAGACGGAAGTAGCCAAAAATATGCTCGTTGAAGGTCTTGATATTTCATTGATTGTGAAGACAACGGGATTGTCCGAATCCGAAATTCAAAGACTGAAAGAGCAGGTCCATTAAGACAATAGGGACACGAATAAGGACAAATACGCACAAATAAGGACGGAATAGGGACAAAACCAGAAGTTAAAGATGATTGAAATTGCGACGATAAAATATTTACATCAGTCGGCATACGAAAAACCGTCAGGTCAATATTGACTGACGGTTCTCATTCTGAACGCTACTCCCCTACAGGATTCGCGCCTTCCCGCGCAACCTTCCCGGCCATATAGTCCAGCAACTCCCGCCTCAAATCGTCGCGCTGCAGCGCAAACTCGATGGTCGTCTGGATAAAGCCCATTTTTTCGCCGACATCGTATCGTGTCCCTTCGAAATCGTAGGCATATACGGCCTCGTGCCGATTCAACTCGTCGATCGCGTCCGTGAGCTGGATCTCCCCGCCGGCCCCCGGCTGCTGATTCTCCAGAATACCGAATATTTTCGGGCTGAGAATGTAACGTCCCATAATCGCGAGGTTCGAGGGCGCATCTTCTTTCTTCGGCTTCTCGACCAGGTTGGCCACACCGTAGAAACGGTTGTCGAGCTCTTTGCCGTTCACGATCCCGTACCGGCTGACTTCATCCTCCGGAACGCGCTGCACACCGATGACGCTCGCTCTGTAGCGGTCATACTTCTCGATCATCTGCTTCAGGCAAGGCTTCTCGGCCTGCACGATGTCGTCGCCCAGCAAGACGGCGAACGGTTCATTGCCGATAAATTTGCGGGCGCACCAGATCGCATGGCCCAAGCCTCTGGCTTCCTTTTGGCGGATGTAATGGATATCGACCATGTTCGAGGACTTCTGAACTTCGTTCAGCAGCTCGAGCTTCCCTTTGTCGAGCAGGTTCTGTTCCAGCTCAAACGAGTTGTCGAAATGGTCCTCGATCGCCCGTTTGCCTTTGCCTGTCACGATAATGATATCCTCGATGCCCGACGCCACCGCTTCTTCCACAATATACTGAATCGTCGGCTTGTCGACGATCGGCAGCATTTCTTTCGGCATCGCTTTCGTCGCCGGCAGGAATCGGGTTCCCAGCCCGGCCGCGGGTATGATCGCTTTTCTGACTTTCACTCCACAACCTCCTATGAGATAACCTCTACCGAGATTTTATTGCCGGGTTCCAACGTTACTCCCCACCTCGGGTGCGCCAGGCCATTATAACGTTAGATTCCCACCCGCGCATAAAAGTTATATCGAGAAATCCCCAAGATTATTACTGTTCCTTGAAACGCCTGTACGCTTCCGGCGTATTCAAATTCACGAACGCCTGCCGTTCCTCCTCGCTCTCCGGCTCAACCGTCACCGCCTTGAGCTGCTCCAGCGCCCTCATCACCCGGTACTCGCCCTGCTCCAGCAGCCGCCCAAGCGGCTCTGCCGCGCGGGTATGGCACAGCGAGTGAAAAGGCTGGTCCGGCACGTGCGCGATATCGGCGTCGGCGGCCTCCGCCGCCGCCAGCATTCGGCGAACAAGCGGCTCCGAGAGCCTCGGCATATCGCATCCCATAATAAACGCATATCCATCCGGAAGCTCGGACAGCCCGGCATGGAGACCGGCCAACGGCCCGCACCCGGCATACCGGTCGACAGCGAACGAGACGTTCGCCATCACGCTGTCCGGTACGGAGCCGGCCGTCTCGCTGTCCGCCACGAAGCCGGTCAGCGCCTGGCGGTACTCCGCGGCCCGCTCGGCATCCCCTGCCGAAACCACAATCGCCCCGCAAATGCCGGCCATTCGCCCCAGCAGCACGGCCAGCAGCGGCTTGCCGCCTACATCCAGCAGCGCTTTGTCCCGCCCCATCCGGCGGCTCCGACCGCCGGCCAATAGGATTCCGTTCAATTCGCCGTTCAATTCGCCGATCCCTCCGTCATTGCTCATAACACCCTTCCCGGTTGGCCGCTCGAATAACGGGACCAAGACGCGGATTCGATCTCTGATCTCTATTCAATCGTTGCATGCCGCACGTCACCACCTATCGGTCACGCCGGCCCATATCGACGCAGGCGAGGACATATGTTCATCGCTACAAACCGCACGTCAACACCAATCAGCCGTTGTGGTCTGACAGCCGCGATGCAGCGCCGCAACGCGCGCCGGGAGAGGCTCGAGTTGTAGCGGAGCGATCGTGTCACTTCCCCGTAAACCCTGCCGTTACCCTGCAACAACTATCATCCCCGAACGGCGGTGCCTTTACCGCCGCCGCCGCCGCCGGCCTGCAGCTTGCCCCATATCGCACGATGCATGCTGAACCTGACGCGCAGCGCATACGGCAGCCGGTCGTACCGTTTGCCGAGCTGATAGCCCGCATATTTGGCAGCCGATTCCACCACAAGCTTAACAACCCACCGCCATTTGCGCCCCCGCGCCAGCGCCTTCATCTGCGTCCGTACGAGACGCGAGCCTTCCTTGTTGACCGAGGAATACGCGTACACCCAGGCATTGTTCCGCATCGATACGCCGTTGTCGAAAAATCGCCGGAACTGCTGCGCAGCCGAGTAGTTGTGCGAATGGACAACCTTGGCCTCCGCAGCGTAAGCGATCCGATAGCCCGCCTGCACCGCCTTTGCGGCGAAGAACAGGTCCTCGTTGAAAATAACCGGTTCGTCAAAACGCCCCAAATCGACGAACGTCTCCCGCCGGACCGCCGAACACACATTGGAGCAGAAGAACGTTTTGATGCCGAGCCGCTCCAGGTCACTCTTATCCTTCACCGAAGAGGCAGCCGGATAATTAAAGTCCCGCGACAGCTTCTCCAGCACGGTTGCGTCTTCCCGCGGCAGCTGCCTGCCGTAGGCGCAAGCGACCCAAGGGTCGCGCAGCGGCTGCACCAGCTTCTCCAGCAAGCGGTCATCCGCGGGCATCGCATCCTGCGTCAGGAACACCAATACCTCGCCCGCCGCGAAGCCGGCCGCCCGATTCCTGGTACCGCCATGATCGAATTCACTTTGCGGGATCTCGAATACGCGCGCGCCCGACCGCCGGGCCCGCTCCGCCGTGCCGTCCTGCGACGACGAATCGATCACGATGACCTCGAGCGGCGGCAGCGACTGAGCAAAAAGCCGGCCCAGCAGCTCTTCCAACTCCGGACCGGCATTATACGCAGGAATGATAACGGAAACCGCAACAGCCGCGGCAACAACATTAGTAAGCATTTTTGTTCACGAGCCCCTTCACAATCGTCTTCACAATGATCTTCAGGTCGAAAAGGAAGCTCCAGTTCTCGATATAGAACAGATCGTGCACGATGCGATCCTGAATGGACGTGTCGCCGCGAAGCCCGTTCGTCTGCGCCCAGCCGGTGATGCCGGGCCGAATATGATGCTTGACCATATATTTCGGAATTTCATCCTTGAACTGCTCCACGAAATACGGCCGCTCCGGCCGCGGGCCCACGACGCTCATGTCGCCGACCAGCACGTTGAAAAATTGCGGCAGCTCATCGATGCTCGTCCGCCGCAGGAAGGAGCCGAAGCGCGTGCGCCGCGGATCGTTCTCCACCGTCCACTGCGTATCCGATACGGACGCGTCGGACACATGCATCGTGCGGAACTTGTACATCGGGAACGTCCGGCGGTCGAGCCCCATCCGCTCCTGCCGGAAAATGACCGGACCCGGCGACGTCAGCTTGATGCCGATCCAGGCGATCAGCATGACGGGCAGCGTAGCGGCGATCGCGGCGAGCGAGAACGCAATGTCGAACGTCCGCTTCAGCAGCCGGTTGCTGAGCTCGTCGAGCGGAATGTCGCGCACGTTGATCAGCGGGATGCCGGCAAAGTTGTCGAAGAACGGACGCGCCGGCAGCAGATCGAAGAAATCGGGAATGATCAGCGTCTTCGCGCCCGCGTTGTCGCACAAATCGATGATATCGGCGTATTTGCCGTGCGCATCGAGCGGAAGCGCGACAATGACCTCGTCGATCGGATTCCTTCGCAGCACATCCGCCAGCTCGTCGACTTTGCCGATAATCGGCTTCATGTGCCGATATTCGGGAGGATGTTCATCATGAAAATCGTCCAGGAAGCCGTACACGTCGTAGCCCAGCTCCGGGTGCTGCCGCAGGCTCTCGTAGAAGCTGCGGCCGACCGAGCCGGCGCCGAGAATGAGCACGAACTTCTTGTTGAAGCCTTTGCGGCGCAGCCGGAAAAGCGACATTTTCACCGCGAAGCGGTAGACGATCAGCGTCACCACATTCATGGCGAGGAAAATGCCGAGGAATTGCCGGGAGATGTCGACCTCTTTCACAAAGTAGAGAGCCCCGAGCAGGCCGAGGAAGCTGGTCCCGTGAACCTGCAAAATTTTCCACACGTCCATCGAGAAGCTCGTCCGCCGTCTCGGCGCGTAGAAGCCGGCATAGAAACCGACCAGAATCGCGGCAAACGAATAAACCGTTCCCCACAGCAGATAGCTGCTGAAAGACAACGCCGCCTCGTACGGCACCCATCCGCTGCGGAATTTGATCCAATAGGCGGCCAGGAAAACAAGCAGCATCGAAGCTGCATCCGCCAGCACATAGATCTGGGTCAGAAACCGCTGGTTTTGTCTGATCAAGCGCAATCACACCCTCAAGCCCGTACTGCCAGTGAAAATAGCAGAGCATTTTTTCATAGCTACTATCATTCTAGCAAAAAATCGGCGCTCTACCAACTATAAAAACGTTAATTCTTTACAGGAATCGACAGCTTTCTGCGAAAAAGCCACCTGCGCTTGCGCAGCATCGGACGCAGACTGCGCCAAATGACCGGCCAGCTGCCGAGCAGCCCCGGCTCCCTGACGATGATATAAGCGAGCTTGGCCGTTTCTTTGACCGCGATCAGCGGAAGCAGCCAGAACCAATGCAGGCCGGCCGGCTCGTTCTTGATCAGCGTGAAAAAGCGGTTCTGGTAGGAGTGCCGGCGCACCGCAAGCGGGACCGCTTGCCGGCCGCCCTTCTTCCAGCCCCTGCGGTGAACGGCCCGGGCGGCCGGCGCATAAAGGGCCTTCCAGCCGAGATGGCGCGCGCGCCAGGCGACGTCGACATCCTCCTTGTAAGCAAAGAAGTCCTCGTCGAAAAACTGACCCGCATACGAAATATCCTCGATCATCGCCCGCCGGTACATCGCCGCCGCGCCGGACACCCCGAACACCTCGCGCGGCTCGTCCCATAGCGAAGCCGGCTGCCCCGCCGCCAAATCATAGGCATTGCGGTCGGCATGCAGAGCCAACCCCGCGCTGTCCATCACGTCCGGGCGCTCGGCCAATACGAGCTTGCCGGTCGCGCAGCCCGCCTCAGGGTCATTGTCCATCGCTTCCACGATGCGCGCGATGTAATCGGGCTGCAGCGTTACGTCCGGATTGAGCACCAGCACGTAGTCGCTGTCCGTCCGGGCGATGGCCTGATTCTGCCCGCCCGCGAACCCGTTGTTGACCGCGTTGGACAGCAGCGTTACGGGAGGGCCGAAGCGCGACACGCGGTCCACCGTACCGTCCTGCGAAGCATTGTCCACGACGACAACGGACGCAACGGGAAAGGACTGCTTCATGATTCCATGCAAGCAGTCCTCGATATCGCTGGCGCTGTTAAAGGTGACGATGCATACGCTCACCGTCGGTCGTCCGGTTGAAAGGGACATGACAAATCACTCGCTGTCTTGTAAGTAGTGGCGAAGCGCCTCCCGCCAATGCCGCAGCGGCTCGAAGCCGTTGCTGCGAATCGCGCTGTGGTCCATAACGGAGTAGGCGGGACGCGGCGCCGGTCTTGGAAAATCGGACGTCGAGCAAGGCTCGACTGTCATATGCCTGCCGCTTTCCTCGAAAATCGCCTGCGCGAACTCGTACCAGGAGCAGGCGCCGGTGTTCGACGCGTGATAGACGCCATAGCGCTCCGTGCGAACCAGCCGGACGAGAAACTCCGCAAGGTCGAGCGTGTACGTCGGCGAGCCGACCTGATCGCTGACGACCTTCAGGCTGTCGCGCTCCCCGGCCAGCTTCAGCATCGTTCTCACGAAATTGCTGCCGTACTTGCCGTACACCCACGACGTGCGGACGATGAAATACCGGCTGCTGAGCGTGCGGACCAGCTCCTCCCCGGCCAGCTTGGACTTGCCGTAGACCGTCTGCGGATTCAGCGCGTCATATTCATTGTAAGGCGCCTTTCCCTTGCCGTCGAAAACATAGTCCGTGCTCACATAGCACAGCCGCGCGCCGGTCTCCTCCGCTGCGACCGCCAGGTTGCGGCTGCCGCTCGCATTGACCCGGAACGCCGCATCCGGCTCCGATTCGGCTTGATCGACGGCCGTGTAGGCGGCGCAGTGGATGATTGCATCCGGGCGTTGCTCCGCCAGAACGGAACGGCAGTTGTCGAGATTCGTAATATCGAGCCGATCGCGACCGAAACCGACGATCTCCACGTCCGCCGGGGCTGTCAATTGCACCAGTTCGCGGCCCAATTGCCCGGAAGCGCCGGTAACGAGGATTTTCAGCCGCCGCTCCATCAGGACTGCGCCCCCAGGCGATCCTTGTATTGCACGTCATAGTACTGCTGATAAGCGCCGGAGACGACTTGCTCCATCCAGGCCTGGTTCGCCAGGTACCAGCGGATCGTCTCGCGGATGCCGCTCTCGTAATCATGCTTCGGCTGCCAGCCGAGCTCGCTGCGAATTTTGTCGGCGTCGATCGCGTAGCGGCGGTCGTGTCCGAGACGGTCTTTTACGTAGGTGATAAGCGACTCGGGCTTGCCGAGCTCTTGCAGGATCGTCTTGACGACCTGGATATTGCTGCGCTCGTTCCGTCCGCCGACGTTGTACACTTCGCCGCTCCGCCCTTGATGCAGAACGAGATCGATCGCGCTGCAATGGTCCTCGACATAGAGCCAGTCACGCACATTGAGGCCGTCGCCGTATACAGGCAGCTGTTTATCCTGCAGCGCGTTCCGGATCATCAGCGGAATGAGCTTCTCCGGGAACTGGTACGGCCCGTAGTTGTTCGAGCAGCGCGTGATATTGACGTGCAGACCGAACGTTTCATGATAGGCGCGAACGAGCATGTCCGCCCCCGCCTTGCTGGCGGAATAAGGACTGTTCGGCTGCAGCGGCGTTTCTTCCGTGAACAGGCCGGTCTCGCCCAGCGTGCCGTACACTTCGTCGGTGGACACTTGCACGAACTTGCCTACGTTGTACTGCTTGGCAAGATCGAGCAGCGTCTGCGTCCCGAGCACATTCGTGCGGACAAAAATGTCCGGCTGCAGGATGCTCCGGTCCACGTGCGACTCTGCCGCAAAGTTAATCACGGCGTCGAGGCCTTCCGCAAATAACGGCTCCAACGCCTGGCGGTCCGCGATATCGGCCTTGACGAAACGATAATCGGGATGCTTCTCGATCGAACGAAGATTTTCAAGGTTGCCCGCATAAGTAAGCGCATCGACGTTCACGAATGTGTAGGCGGGATATTTCGCAATCATATACAGCATGAAATTGCTGCCGATGAACCCGGCTCCGCCGGTAACGAGTACTTTCACTTGAATAACTCACCCTTCATAGGTAAAATGGGGTTCCGCCTTAGCCAGCGTCGGATGCTTGCCGTCCTTGTCCGACAGAATGGGAGTGGAAGTCGGCCACTCGATGCCGAGCGCCGGGTCGTTCCATGCGATCCCGCGATCGTGCTCCGACGAATAGAGCTCATCGACCTTGTACAGCACTTCGCAATTCGGAACGAGCGTACAGAATCCGTGCGCGAAGCCTTGCGGAACGAGCAGCTGACGCTTATTGGCGGCGCTCAGAATGAAGCCCTGCCATTGCCCATAAGTGGGCGAGCCTTTCCGGATATCGACGACAACATCGTAGACAGCGCCCGCCGTAACGCGAACAAGCTTCGTTTGCGCTTTGGGATTCAACTGATAATGCAGCCCGCGCAGCACACCCGGCTCCACGGAAAGCGAATGATTGTCCTGGACAAACGAATGGATAATGCCGTTGGCTACATATTTTTCCTCGTTGTAGCTTTCCATGAAAAAACCGCGATGATCGCCGAACACGACCGGCTCGATCAGCTTCACCCCGGGCAGCTTCGTTTCAAGAACTTTCATTGGACACCTTCTTTATCTGTAAATTCAGTCTTCCTACAATTTCAATTTACCGAATTCTTCACCGAATACAAGATCCTTTGCCAGTTCGTTAGCATTGGTCAGGGAAGCATGCGTTCCCGCATCAGTCCACCAGCCGTGAAGCACATCATAGGTCAGTTCGCCAGCTTCGATATAGGCGTTGTTCACATCGGTAATCTCAAGCTCACCGCGGCCCGACGGCTTCAAAGTCCGAACGATATCGAACACCCGGCTATCATACATGTATATGCCTGTGACGGCATAGCTACTCTTAGGCTGCTGAGGCTTTTCTTCAATCGACAGGATCTTATCGCCGGATAACTCAGGAACGCCGTATCTTTGAGGGTCATGCACCTCTTGGATAAGGATCTTAGCGCCCTTTACCTGCTGCTGAAAGTTTTGAACGAATGGGGCAATGCTGTCAGCAAAAACGTTATCACCTAAAATAACAACCATCTGATCCCCGTTAACAAAGTTCTCGGCAAGTCCAAGCGCCTGGGCAATCCCGCCAGCCTCATCCTGAACCTTGTATGTAAACTTCAGTCCAAATTCACGACCGCTCCCGAGCAGATTCACCACGTCACCCATATGATCCTTGCCGGTCACAATGAGAATATCAATAATATTTGATTCTTTGAGTTTTGCAATGGCATGAAAAATCATCGGGTATTTACCAACAGGCAAAAGATGCTTGTTGGTCACTTTAGTCAGCGGATATAATCGAGAGCCTGTTCCACCTGCTAGAATTATCCCTTTCATAGTCTCCTCCTGGATTGTAGTAATAAGGTTATTTTGAACGATTCTAGTTTATCCGAGATCCTCTTAGTGATGCAGCAATATAGAATTGATCTCTTAGTAAAAAAGCAAGTTTTGAGATGCTTTTTAACTTTTTTCACTAATATTGAACACAGATTTAACTTTCGTAATTAAATCCCGTGATTTTCCTTTTCTCAAATAATAAATTATCTTAATTAACCTATAGTGTATTTTTCCATATAATAATCCGTAACTATTCAGTAAACCCGCTTAAATAAGCTGAAGCTGTTTTCGGAATTGCTT